>DASYWB010000455.1:0-5154 GCA_035936495.1 Thermomicrobiales bacterium | reverse complement strand
GCCAGGCCCAGCCTGCATCACCCGCGCCGTGAATCAGGACATACGTCACCATGGTGCTCCTCTCTTCTCGCCACGGTCATCTCCAAGGACGGCCCTTACAGGCAACTGCGCGGCCATCGGAGGACCGCATCCGCCCCCAAGCAATGCCGAAGGACTTGAGTGAAGCGGCCCATTGATCGGTTCAGGATCAGCCCGGACCGAAGCGATGGGCCGGCATGACCTCCACGATGCCGCCAGTGAGGGCGTGAACGCCCTCCGCGGTTCCGGGCGGCGCCAGCACACCGGTCGGCCTCCGTCTACTTCCTACGTCGCGATCTCCCAGATGTGGCCGCCGGGATCGCGGAAGCTGGCGGTTCGAATTCCCCACGGCCGATCCATCGGCCCGTTCAGAAGCTCCACTCCCCGCCTGGTCAACTCCGCGCACATGGCATCCACGTCATCCACATGAATCGTGAGCTGGAGCCGCGACCCGGCCTCACGAGGCGCCACGACTTCGGGCGCGATGAGCTCCGGGGCCGACGTAGCCTTGAGCAGGTTGATGATCGTGTTCCCAAAGTCGAACACGGCCGATGTCTCTCCCTCGAACGCGAGCGGCAGACCGAAGACCTCTTGGTAAAATTGTTTTGCAGCGTCAAGGTCCTCGACGAACAGCGTGATGGCGAAGATTTCCTTCGGCCACGTGCCTGGTTCCGCTCCGCTTTCCGACGCCTCAGCCATAAACGATCTCCTTATGGTCAGTATGGTCAGTCGTAACGACCGCCTTCGGCCAGCCGGGTTCCGCTCCTGCTGGAGCGGGCGATCTTTCGGGATGCCAAGGGTGATGGTGCGGGACACAGAAGCGGCTACGTCCATCGCGATCAGTCTCCAGTCGCTCGCTCGTAGCGCAGGTAGACAGCTCCGGAACCGAACGTCCGCGTCTCCAGGAGGCGAAGCGG
The DNA here is from genome assembly GCA_035936495.1 of Thermomicrobiales bacterium. Lineage (GTDB taxonomy): Bacteria > Chloroflexota > Chloroflexia > Thermomicrobiales > UBA6265 > DASYWB01. The sequence goes on along the minus strand of DASYWB010000455.1, from coordinate 4,219 downwards.
CATCGCGCTCTCCAGGTCAGGGAAGAACGGCTTGCCGCCGCCAAGGACGACCGGATGGACAACGATGCGGATTTCATCGACCAGTCCGTGCCGCATGGCGGTCGCCGCCAGCGTGGCCCCGCCGATCTCGATGTTTCCGCCCGGTTGCGCCTTCAGCTTCGCGATCTCTCCGGGGAGGTCGTTCCGGACAAGGCGACTGTTCCATTCCACGCGCTCCAGCGTTCGCGAGAACACGATTCTGGGCGTGTCCATCCAGATCCGGGCGAACTCGAGCTCGACTTCCGGCGCCGACGGGTTCGACTCTACCGTCGGCCAGTAGGGGGCCATCACCTCGTACAGGCGCCGGCCATAGAGCGAGATGTCGACCTCCCGCGCCTGGTCATTGAAGAACCGGTGCAGCTCTTCGTCGGGATGGGTGAAGTCGATCCCGCCGGCGGACGACTCGATGAAGCCGTCCAGTGAGGTATTCATCCAGTAGATCAGCCGCCGCATCGTAATACTCCCCCGAAACCGTCGTCAGGCGTATTGAAGTTGCGGCTGCCAATCCGCGCCGCGACCATCCGGGGTGAAGTCCAGCAGGTTCCAGACCGGGTCGATCGAGTCAAGATGGCGGGGGTCCTGATCCGGATCGGGCGATCTGTAGACGAGCTCGGACCCCCAGGTGTGGCGGATCGCCCCGTCCTCCCGCCGGAAGACGTTGAGCATCGACATCTGACCGTCCGCGGTTTCGCCGTGGTAGTCCCGGTTGTAGGTATTCCGGGACGAGGACAGGAGTCGCAGGAAGCGCCAGCCGCGCTCGTCGGCAAACGCAAGGATGCGCGGCAGCGGAGATTTGGCGACGACGGCGAAGCTCACCCGCTGATCGACATGCCGGGCGGAACCATCGAGCTGGTCGAGCAGATGGGTACAGCCCGGGCAGGGAAGCTCCATCTCCGGGCCGTACATGAAGCTGTAGAGCGCCAGCGTGTCCTTGCCGGGCGCGAACAGCTCCGTCAGCCGGACACTGGTGAGTGTTCCGTCCGGTCCCTGCCCCTCGAACTCGTAGTCCTCCGGCACGATCCCGCCGGGTGGCAAATCGCGCCTCGCGGCGGCGACGGCCTCCGTGGCGCGTCGCAGCTCGATCTCCTTGACAGCAGCCGCTCGCGCGCCTCCCGGTAGCCTGCCGTTTCACCCGGAAAGGTGATACCCATGGTGCTGTGCCCTTCTCCTCGTGATGTCGCTCTCGTGTGTCCTGATCACCCGTTCATCGTAACGAGGGGCCCGGCGTTAGGCTTCTTCCACCTTGCGGGATCACGACAACCCTCTCGTGGCCCTCGGCTTTCCTTCATTCCCCGCCTTCGGCGTCACAGACGGGCAGCGCTAGCGCCGCCGAGACGCTGATCGCCGGAACGGACGCGTCGACATCAGGCGTTTGATGTGCAATCGCCGCTTCGACAAACTGGTGCCCGAGTTCGGTGTTCTCGCTGCCTAGTCCCGGGCCAGTCCTTAGCGCTGGCGCGCCGCCATCGACTCGATGCCGGCAAGAAGCAGATCGAGGCCGAAGGCGAAGTAAGCATCCGGGTCCACACCCTCGCTCAAGGGTGCCGCGGCCTCCACGAGCCGCGGGTAGCGTTCGGGCGGCAGCGACTCCAGGAAGCGTCGAGCACGCTGCCGGGCATCTGTCAGCTTCCCCGATTCTTCCCGGACAACCACCCCGGGCTCCCCGCCGACAAGATTGGTGACGGTGTGCAGCGCGTGACGGGCAATCTGCGTCGCCTCCGTTGGCGAGAAGCCTCCGCGCCTGATGATGTCGAGCATGACTTCGGTCGCGCGGAGGCTGCCCTCAGAGGAGACGGTGCGGGTGGAGAGGAGGATCGCGGCAGAGGAATGGGCACGCAACACGCCGACCATCGAACCCAACAGCGCCCTGAGCTGTTCCCGCCAGCTCGCGGACGCATCCACCGACAGGTCGACTTCCTCGAAGATGCTGGCGGCCACACCGTCCAGCAGCTCGTCCTTGCTGCCAAAGTGCCAGTAGAGCGCCATAGGCGTTACGCCAAGCTCCCTGGCCAACCTCCGGATCGTAACCGCCTGGAGCCCTTCTGCGTCTGAGAGCGCGAGCGCACCCTCGATCACCGTCCGGGGAGTCAGGGTGCCCTTGTTCGTAGCATCTTGGCGACTGTTCCGAGCCATCGATGGGTCACCCTGTGGGTAGGTCCTTGCGGCTGTTCCGAGCCAACGCTTGACGATTGTACACCGTACAGGTGGCACTCGGGCGTAACCTGCCGGTGTTTTCGTCTATCGCCCGCAGAGAAGGAGGACGGCGATGAGCCTGACGAAATGGTTCCACGGTGACGGGCGCCCAAACCGGGTGCCAGATGCCATCGACCGGGGCACAGTTCCGCTGTACGCGCCAGGCAGGCGAGCGTTTGGGAGGTCGGGACGATGACGGGGCCGCGGCTCTCCGGGATCGGCGGCCTCCTGGTCTTCGTCGGCGCCGTCGCGTTCGTTTTGCACGTGGTTTTGAGGTCCATGCTCACCGCGGGCGTGGACCCCGCTGTCTCGGCGCAAGCGGCTCTTTGGGTGCCAGTCAACGCACTTGGCGCACTGGGCGCCGCGCTGGTGCTTCTGGGGCTGCCCGCTGTTTACGCACGGATGGCGGTCCAAGGGGGAGTGCCGGGACTGGTCGGGTTCGCGCTGATCGAGGTGTCGTGGGCGTTTTTCGGCCTGTTCCTGAGCCTTTACGGCGCGCTGGTTCTACCATGGCTGACCGATCAGGCACCCCGGCTCCTTGCCAGCTCGTCGCCCATCCCCGTGGGGTTCGTCGTGGCCTTCGCCCTCGGGCTGGTCGCCTGGCTCCTGGGAGCCGTACTCCTCGCGTTTCCATTCGTGAGGGGGCCGGAGCAGGCCCGGTGGGTCGGGTACGTACTGCCCACCTCGGCGCTCTGGGCCCTGGTGGGGGGCTTTGTCATCGCACCGGGCGGACCCGCGAGCAACCTGGCCGTCAACCTTCTCTCGAACCTGGGTCCGGTGCTCCTCCTCATCGGGCTCGGCTCCCTCGGCTTCCAAGCGTGGGCGGAGCGCACCCCGGTCACGCACGCCAGGTCGGGTGCCAACGGCTGACCACCACCGGCTCGGCCCGGTCAGCCGTCGGCGCCCGGCTCGGAGCGAGAGGTGACCCCCTCCTGGCCCGTTACGGGCTGCACGTCAGAGGAATTGCTTTCGCGCGACGGTCGACGTCGGGACCCTCGATGGGGAGCGCGGTACCACTGACGAGCCGGACGCGCACGCCTCGATCTTCCAAGGCAGGCACCGGATCGATGATGCGGTCGTGACCGGGGCGCTCCGGAGCGACGGGGAGCGGTCGAGCACCTGATCGGGCTCTTCCCGCTTCCACCGCCGGCTCCGGTTTCAGGGCCCACGAGCGCGCGATAGGCGGTACCGCCGCGCCGATCGGGCACCGTGACACGACCCCGCAACCCGCCTCGACGCTCCCGCTACACTTAAGGAATCGACGTGTGGCATCCCGGCGGAACGCCACTGACGTTGCCGCAGGACCGGTACACCGGCCATATCCCACACGGGCGCCTTATTCGGGAGCACATTCGCGAGTGCGGCGGACCCGGAGGACGCGCACCTGATCCGTCATCGAACGCAGCTCCATCTCCGAGAGGCCCGCAAGCGGCAGGCGGGGTAGCAGCCGCATCGGGCAGCGTAGCGACTCCACGTGCCAGATACTCCAGCATTCACACAGCACTGAAAGGTTCGGGTACACATTCATGTCAGACAACGGAAGCGGCACCCTATCGCAGGAGCGGATCCTGAACGCCCTGCGCCCGGTCGCCGAACCCGCCACAGGACGCGGCCTCGTCGAGCTGCGGCTGATCCCCGAGGTCACGATCTCCTGCCAGGATGTCCGCCTCACGATCGAGCTGCTGAGCCCGATCCAGACCACCCGTGACAAGATCGAGCGCGATGTCCGCGCCGCGCTCGGCACGATCGGCGGCGTCAACCAGATCGCGATCGACTGGCGGACGAAAGTCCGGGCCAGTGGCGGCGGCCGCAGCGACGCGCAGCCGATCAAGGGCGTCAAGAACACGATCGCCGTCGCCTCCGGCAAGGGTGGGGTCGGCAAATCGACCGTCGCCGCCAACCTGGCGGTCTCGCTTGCCCGGGCCGGGGCCAAGGTCGGCCTGCTCGATGCCGATGTCTACGGGCCAAGCGTGCCGTTGATGATGGG
>DASYWB010000454.1:0-3720 GCA_035936495.1 Thermomicrobiales bacterium | reverse complement strand
CGTTCAGAGTAATACCGATCTTGGCCAGATCCGCCTGGCAGCGGATCAGCCAGTCCTCACGCAGCACGTTTCCAGCGTTGCAGAGCATCGAAAGCTCGAGATCCATCACGCCGGCCTCGTCGAGCATTGCCCGTGCCTGCTCGGGATCGAACGGAATTGGTTCCAGGCTCGGGTCGAACGCCCAGCTATCCGGCGCGATTGGCCCCAAGCCCGCCTCGCCTAAGCCGAGCAGTGATGTCGAAACGTACTCCGGCACGTCGACTGCCATCGCGATCGCCCGACGGACTTGTGGGTTGTCGAGCGGCGCTTCCCTGCAGTTGAAGACGGTGCCGTTCGGAGAGTTGAATGGCGGGACCAGAATCGTCAGGTCCGGGTTTTCCTCCAGCTCACCCACTAGGGTGGGGGCGGCATAGAGTGACCCATCGATATCCCCGGATTGCAAGGCGTTGACTAAGGCCGAGGCATCGGCGATGACCCGGTGCGTAAAGCTGTCGATGTGCGGCTTGTCGGACTCCCAGAAGTGCGGATTTGCGGTCGCGATGAAGTCCGCGCCCACGACCCAGCTTTCGTAGACGTACGGACCAGCCCCAACCGGCGCCTGGAAGAATGGATCGGTCGAGGCATTGCTCAGATCTTTGCCCTCCAACAGCGCCTCCGGCACGACGAAGAGGTAGCGCATGTTGTAGAGGAAGGCCGCGTCCGGCTCGGCTAGGGTGATCTTGACCGTCTTCGGATCGACGACCTCAATGCCCGAGACCTCATCTGCCGTCCCCGCCGCGTACTCCGCGGCACCCGCAATCTTCTCGAACTTGACAAGACGCGGTGACGCCGTCTCCGGGTTTAGAAACCCCTCCAACGTAAACTTCACGTCTTCGGCGGTCACGTCAGTACCGTCCGAGAACATTGCATTCGGTTGGATTTTGAAGGTGAACGAAAGGTCTTCAATCTCCCACGACGCGGCCAGTCCTGGTGTTGCCGCGTAGGTTTCCGGATCGGGCCGGACGAACTCGTCAAAGAGCATCTTGCAGCGCCAGTCGCCCTCGGATTCGTCCGTCTGAAACGGGTTGATCGTGCTGGCCTCGCCCAACGTGCCAATGAGGATGCCGGTACCATCGCCCTGGATACGGACAGAACGGGACCCACGTGGATCTGGCGCCGCTCCCGTGAGCTGGGTGCCCGCAAGGGCGAGGCCCGTCACCGACGCTGCCGCGCCGCCGACGAGTGACCGGCGCGAAAGCCGAAGATCGTCTGTGCTCATCACTACGCTGCGCGTCGTCGACCGCTGGGAACTATCAGACATCGAATCACGCCCCCGTACTCGCTGTAGCCAATCCCGAACACGTCCATCGGGCCCGGTTTCGTGAGGGCACTCAGTGTGAACCTATTCATCTTTGGATGCCGCTCGCGATAATCGCAGCCTAGCAGAGCGATGAACGCGCGTCAAACGCGCAAGAGCGGCGAATATGGCGATACACACGAGAGCCGAATATAGCTTCGCCACCTCGCTCGTGCAGCCGAGGCAGGCGCTGATTCAGTTCAGTGTGGTGCCTACCTTACCGTCGCTCGCGCCCGGCGGATCTGGTCGGCGTGGTCGTGTGCATGCACCGCGTAGATTTCCAGCCAGTCGAGCGCTCCATAGCGCCCACTTTCACTATGGGTGCCAGCGCGGTCCCAATCGGCATCGCTCATGCGCATGAGCAGCTCACCTGTCGTCTCTCGGACAGCGCGGAACGCGGCAAGCGACGCGTCGATCGTCCGGTCGTACCACAGCTGCCGCGCGTAAGCATCTTGGTCGTAATTCAGGATCTCGGGCTGATCCTCGACAAGGAGTCGCCGCAAGCGAAGCGCCGACGTCATCTCGCTGTCCGCCAGATGATGGACCACCTCGCGCGGCGGCCACTCGCCGCACGCCTCGCACGCGTCCAGCTCCCTATCGCTGATGCCGTCGAGGGCCTCAATGATCACGCGGTATCCATCCTGCTACCGCGTGATCAATGTTGTGCGCGTCACATCGTCCATAGACAGGCTCCGCCATGGTTTTTCAGTCAAGTGCAGTGCAGACCACAATGGCGGCCAGTCTTACTGGGCCGCAATCACGCATCAATGTCCCGCCCTGCGAGATCATGTGCCACGGCGAATGGAGCCTGTCGCGTGCGGATCGTTCTCAAGGCTCTAGTCCGCCACGCCCTCCATCACGGTCTCCTCGGGGATCGGCGGAGCGAAAGCGAGCAACGCCTTAGGTACGACCTTCCAGGTGCGTGCGAGCGTGGTGGACCAGTCCTTGAGTAGAGCACGAGCGTGCGCGCTGCCTGTCCGAGCGACGTGGCGCTCGATCAAGTCCCGGAGCTGGCCCGTATCGGCCTCGGCAGCAACCGGTTCAATAAGGACGGACTCGTCGTTGATCCGGGTCGCGAATGCACCGTCCTCGTCGAGCACGTAGGCGGTGCCATTGGTCATACCGGCGCCAAAGTTCCGACCCGTTGAGCCGAGCACGGCGACTGTGCCGCCGGTCATGTACTCGCAGCCGTGGTCGCCGACACCTTCGACGACTGCGGTTCCACCGCTATTCCGGACCGCGAATCGCTCGCCGGCCCGTCCACTGATGAAGAGCGAGCCGCCGGTCGCGCCGTAGAGGATCGTATTTCCGGCGATGGTCTGCGGCGTGTCGAAAGGCGCGTCGCGGGGCGGGCAAATTACGATTTCGCCACCGCTCATGCCCTTGCCAACGTAGTCATTCGCCTCACCCTCTAGGATCAGCCGCATACCGCTGACGCTGAATGCGCCAAAGCTCTGGCCAGCGCTCCCCGTGAAGCGGCAGGTGATACCGCCACTCGTCAACTGCCCCTTGCTCCGGCGGTGCGCGATCTCGCCGGCGATCTTCGCTCCGGCCGTCCGGTTTTCGGTTTGGATCGTCTGGACCACGCTGATGGCCCGCCCCGCTTCAAGCGACGGCCGTGCCACCTGCAGGATGCGGTCGTCTAGCGTCGGCTCATGATGGTCGATGTCGACGGTCTTCCGACGCTCGCTCTCGACGGCTGGTTCGGCAAGGAGAGCCGAGAGATCGAGCATCCCCGCGCGACCGTCCGCCGGCCGTTGGCCTAGGAGGTCGGAGCGACCGACGAGCTCATCGATGGTACGCGCACCGAGCGCGGCCATCACTTCCCGCACGGCACCGGCCAGATGCTCGAAGTAGGCCACCGCGTGATCCGGTGTGCCGGCAAACTTCGCGCGAAGCTCCTCCTTCTGCGTGGCGACGCCGGTCGGACAGGTATTGAGGTGACACTGGCGAGCCATATCGCAGCCAATCGCGATCAGGACCGACGTGCCGAATCCATACTCCTCGGCGCCGAGCAACGCGGCCACGATCACGTCTTCCGCGGTCTTGATCCCACCGTCGGTCCGCAGCCGGACTCGAGAGCGGAGACCGTTCATGACGAGCGTCTGCTGCGTCTCGGCGAGCCCCAGCTCCCAAGGGCAGCCCGCGTGCTTAATCGACGCCAGCGGCGATGCACCCGTGCCGCCGGAGTGGCCACTGACAAGGATGTAATCGGCGCGGGCCTTCGCGACGCCGGCCGCGACGGTCCCCACTCCTGCCTCGGCGACCAGCTTGACCCCGATCTTGGCCCGTGGGTTGATCTGCCGCAGGTCGTAGATGAGCTGGGCCAGGTCCTCGATGCTGTAGATGTCGTGATGCGGCGGTGGCGAGATCAGCGGCAGACC
>DASYWB010000453.1:0-1521 GCA_035936495.1 Thermomicrobiales bacterium | reverse complement strand
CCCCGAGTTCGCCAGAACACGGGCCAGCGTCCCCGCGATGGTCGTCTTGCCCGACCCTCCCTTACCCGCAACCGCGACCTTCATGCGACATCCTCCTCCGGCGCCATGGACGCCGGCTCAAGCTCGGGGACATCTTCCACCCAGGCCAACCCATGTGGCGCGAGTGTTGGAGGTCGGACATGATAGTCGATCCGTTGGGTAACGAGACGATTCACCATTTCCGAAACATACGGCCAGATATCATCGAACGACCAGCCCTCTCTGGCAAGGGTTGTCACGGCGTAGGCGGCGTGCATATCACCCAAGTTACTCATGAGCGACACGGCTACGTCATCAGCCAGGGCACGGCAGGCACTCGCCAGCAGCTCGCTGTCGGGGCCGCGGATGACGGGGACGGCAGGAGCGTAGTAGCGCTCCGCGGCAAAGCGCCGCTCCTCTTCCGGAACCTGGACCTCGACGACGAGCCCGTCGCGGACCGCCCGGCGAACCTGCTCCAGCATGGTCGGCTGCGAGAGGCTGAACGTGCGCGCGAGCTGCGCCACGGTCCTAGGCTGATCGGCCAGTGCCGCGACGAGGCGTTCCCGGGGGTCCAACGACGCGCCGCCCACCGCGGGTCGCGCCAGTGGGGCCGTCACGTCCGTCTGCCTCACCCAGTGCAGCCGCTTCGCAGTCATCGTGCTCATCACGCCCCTCTTAGGCCCGGACCTAAGTGCCTCGCGCGGGAGTTGTAGCATCGGCCGGGAGACGTGTCAATCGCCACAGATCCGCGGATCTCTCTGGAAACGTTGTTCGCGATCATCAACTGATGTGGACTTCGGGTGGACGCGGGGTGGACGCCCACGAGCGGCCTCCTCTCCCGATTTCCCGGGAGGAGCTTGGGGGCGGTGTGCTCTGATCTCGGAGGCCGGCTGACCAGGCACCTACGGCCACCATGCCCCTACGCCGGGGGTCACACGGGATCGGGGTGATTGCTGGGGGTGCCGAGCGCTCCGTGCTCAGCCCCCTCAGCAATAATCCGGAGCCCGCATAACCCTCTTAATAACCCTCTTAAAGGAGACGGACCTCCGGAGAGCGATAGGTTGCACGAGGCAACCCCGGGGTGCAGGTACGAAGTTCTTCACTGGCAGTTATCCCTCTGACGTCGATGTGCGCGCGCTCAGGTAGCGCCAACGGCTGACTGGGTCGGTCACCGCGCGCACCCAGGTCGCGAGCAAGTTGAGCGACAGTGCCGTGAGCAGGATCGCCAGGCCGGGGAACGTCACCAGCCACCAGGCGGTGGTGACGTAGGCGCGGCCCTGGGCCAGCATCAGGCCCCAGGAGGACTGGGGGGGCTGGATACCGAGGCCCAGGAAGCTCAGCGACGCCTCGGTGAGAATCATCGTTGAGACCTCAAGTGTGCCAAGGACCAGCAGTGGTGAGATCAAGTTCGGCAGGATATGGAGAAAAAGGATTCTCCGGTCGCTGCAGCCCACCGCCTGCGCCGCCTCGACGAAGACCATTTCCCGGTGCGAGAGGACGAGC
>DASYWB010000452.1:0-2888 GCA_035936495.1 Thermomicrobiales bacterium | reverse complement strand
CGGGGCGGCACGCTGACGATTCACTACTACTCGGACGAGGAGCTGAACGCGCTCTACCACCGGCTGAACGGCGAAGACACCTGGTAGATGCTACGCGTCACTTCCGCACGGATCCGCGTCGGGCGCAAGATCGGTCTCAATCGCCAGTACCTCCCCCGTCACCGCGTCAACAGTCGCGATGAGAGCGACATTGTCGTTCGCACCCCGGTCCGCGTAGGTGACCACCCATGTGGCCGTCCCCATCAATCCTTCGCGGGGGACGCCGGCCGGTTGCGTTCCCGATGATCCGGATACCGGCGTTCCCGGCGATTGAGACACCGGTGTGCCAACCGCAATCGGACTTGCTGCCTCCACGGTGGAAGCATCAGCGGCGGAATTGAGATTCAGCGTGATGATGGTCTGGCCCCGAGCGGCGGGACACTCAGCCCGGAACGCGGTGCCCCCAGCCTCTTCGACCGCCAGGATCGCTTCGTCCGAGCTGATCGGTAGACGGCCTAATGGCAGCGTTGGCCGCTCCGAGCCTTCTTCCCAGGTTAGCTCTTCGGTACGAACGATTGTTCCGCTCAAGCGCTCGATCTCCAGGCTGAGCGCCGCATCAGATCGGGTGTTGCCATCGAGTGCAAACACATAGGTAAGCCAGCCGCCCGGGGCAACCCCTGGCTCGCCGGCGACCGGGGGGTCGGGCGGCCAGTCTACCTGCTGGCTTACCAGTACGAGTCTGGCACCGGCACTTGATCTCCGCGCCGCCTCTTGCGCTAACGCCAATCCGGATTCAAGCGAGGCGTTGGGAGTCCAGGCGAGGTTTTCAACCAGCGCTAAACCGGCGTCTTCACCCAGGCTCGACCTGCTCTCCCATGCCAGGCGTGCGCCGGCGGCAACGAGGCCTACCTGGATAATCAACAGCGACAGAACGATCAGACGTCTGAACATCGTGCCGAGCCGTCCTTCGAGCTCTCCATTGGCGGACGGAAGAGCCTCCGCACGCTATAGGTTGCGGACCGTGGAGGACCGGCTTCAATGCAATCCTCTCGATTGCTCGCGCCCAAGACCTCCCAGCCCTGTTCGGCGAGGTCGACGCCGATCGTTTCCTGGGTCCATTGATCGGCGTGCCAGGAAAGGTCCTCCCTGGTTGCAATCGTGCGTACGGCATCGAGCGTCTCGCAACGGACGATCCGCACGTCGTCTTGGGTCTCCAAGGTTACCGTGAGGCGTAGTTGCGGCACCTGGGCCTCCGGCACGATCTCCACGACGCCTTCGACCCGCCCAAACTCGACCATCTCAATCGCTCCCTCTTGAGGGACGCCCGGAGATTGCGATTTCTGATATTACCGGCTCGTCGCTGACAATCACGTCGGCACGAGATCCCATTGTCAGCGCTCCAGGCGGGATCGTCAGGGCCAGAACGGTCGCGAGACCGCTGACCAGCGCCAGAGATGCTAGCGCTGGGCCAATCCCCACGGAGTCCGCGATACGGCCGGTAACGGGTACCCCGATCCCTCCGGTGATGAACCCCAACCCGAGGATCGCGCCAGACGCGATGCCGGTCCGTCCGGGCATGAGGCGCTGCGCGGCAACGAGTGTCACGGAAAGACTCGCGTCCGCCGTGATCCCAAACGCGGCACCGGCGGCGAACGCCCATGGACCAGGATACCCGGCGATCAGCAACAGCGGCGGAACAGAAAGGGTGAGCGAGGCGAGGAGCACCCGGCGCTCCCCAATCCGGTCGGCGAGCGAGCCACCGACCAGCGTGCCGACCGCACCTGCCAGAATGACCGTGGTCACGAGCGGCCCATAGAACGAGCGTCCATATCCAAGGTCGGAATACCAGACCGGCAAGAACTGTAAGACAGAGAGGAAGACCCAGGACCGGAGCATGACCGTGCCGATCACCCGTGAAAGGGCTCCCCACGGAACGGTATCTCCTCCGGACTCAGTGACGCCGGAAGGTCTCACCCGATGCGTCCGACCGGCGACGTTCGTCATCTCTCGGAAGAGCAACGCCGCAACGAGCGCGGCAAGCGGAAGGAGGGCGAGCGTGCCACGCGGCCCAAAGACGGCAAGGCAGGATACCGCGACCAATGGCCCGAGGGCGAAACCCGATGTGCCGCCGACGGTGTAGAGCGATAGAGCACTGTTGCGCCTACGCGGATCGGTAACCGCCGCGGCCAACGATGCTCCAAGCGGATGATAGGCGCCCGACGCCAGACCGGCTAGCGCGGCAAAAACGAGCAGCATGGCATAGGAACCGGCGACACCGTAGAGCGACGTGAAGATGCCTCCCCAGATCAACACGGCGGACGGTACCCATCGCCGTAGCTGGCGGTCGGTAAACCAACCGAAGAATGGCTGCGATAGCGAGGAGGCGCACGCGTAGGCGAGCGCGACGAGGCCGACCTCACCGTTTCCGAGGGCAAACCGCTCCTTGGCTTCGGGAAGAAAGAGCGTCAAGACCCCACCGAGCATGTCGTTGGTGAAGTGCCCGAGCATAAGTACCACGAGCGCGCGGTTGCGTAGTGAAGCGATCATGGTTCGTTCGTCTCTCCGGGCCTCCGCGGATCTTGACCACTCAAGCCTCGGTCGTCACCACTCTAACCCGTTTGAGCAACTCGGTATACTACCCACAAGGAGATAGATTCGTGACGATGGGCAGCGAGGCGCCCAGGGGGCACAACATGGTAACAATCAACGAGACGGCTCAGATACTCGATGACCTTCGACAACGCGTCGACCGGATTGGGGTGCGTCTTTGACGTCGATACCTTCGAGCGGGAAGTCGATGACCTAGACCGGCAAAGCGGCGAACCTGGATTTTGGGACGACCCTGACACCGCGCAGCGTGCCATGCGCCATCTCGGCGAGCTCCGAAGCCGCCTCAGCACCTTCCAGGA
>DASYWB010000451.1:0-13149 GCA_035936495.1 Thermomicrobiales bacterium | reverse complement strand
CGCTGAGGGTTTCCGGGCCTCGGCCCGCACGCTGAGCCTCGCGCTCCACGCCGCGGCCGGAATCATCTTGGCTGTCGTCAGCATCGAGCTGATGCCGCAGGCGCTTGCGGCCGCACGCCCGTGGGCGATCATCCTGGCCTTCGCCGCCGGCGGCGGGTTCGCGGTCCTGGTCGACCGAGCGCTGGGCCTGGTTACCGCTCGCACCAGCGGCGGAGATGGCGCCACGGGCGATGGGAGTGGTCCCTGGGCGATCTACTTCGGGGTAGCGGTTGACCTCTTCAGCGAAGGCGTCACCATCGGCACCGGATCGACGATCGCGTTCGGCCTCGGGCTGCTGCTGGCCCTGGGACAGATGCCAGCTGATATCGCGGAGGGGTTCAAGCTAGGCCTCCTCGCCTTCACTGCCGGCATCCTGTTGACCGTCGCGATTGAGGAGATGGTGACCGAGGCGCACGAGGGGGAAGAGCCGCGGCTGGCGTCGATCTTCCTCGTCGGCGGCTTCGCGCTCTTCGCCCTGCTCTCGGTCTATATTGGCTAAGGATAGCGGGAGGGCTGGCGAGGGCATGGCTCTGGGCCATTGTTCTGGCTGCCGTGACTGTTCCCTCGACTCCCCAGAGTGGCTGACCGCCTGCCGTGTGCTGATACCGGCGAGCGCCAATGGGAGTCATCACCGCCATTGAGACCGTGCCCAAAGCCGTGGCTCGTAAAAGAGTAAGGTGTTGGCCAATCATGGGCGCTCACCCCATCTAAGGTATCATTACTTAGTAATGTGATGATGTAACGGGAGACACAACCGATGCTGATCACCGCCCATATGCCGGGTGTAGCCCTCAGAGCCAAGCTCTTCCGTGGCCTCGCCGACCCCTCGCGGCTCTCGATCCTGGAGACGCTGCGTGGCGGACCCTTGAGCGTCACGGACGTGGCCTCGATCACGGGGCTCTCCCAGCCCAACGTCTCCAACCACCTGGCGTGCCTGCACGACTGCGGGCTGGTTGCCCGCGAGCCGCGCGGGCGCTTCGTCTACTATCGCCTGAGCGATGCACGGGTGGCCACGCTCCTGGCGCTGGCCGACGAGGTCCTCGGGGATGTTGCCCAAGGCGTCTACGAGTGCACTCGCTACGAGCATGCGGACGGGACTTCCCATGAGCGCTAGCCAAACCGTCGAACTCGTCGACACCGTTGAACCCGTCGAAACGGTCGAAGTGCCGATCCAAGGCATGGACTGCGCCGGCTGCGCCCAGGGTGTCCAGCAGGCCCTCATCAAGCTCCCCGGCGTGAAGTCCGCCGACGTGCTGCTCTCCGCGGAAAAGGCGATCATCCGCCTCGACCCTGCACTGGTCGATCTGCCCGCGATCCGCCAGGCGGTCGCGAGCGCGGGTTATTCCGTCCCTGAGCGGGCCGAGGCGCTGGACGAGGCGACGCCGCCGGTAGGCACCCAGGGTTTCACGCGCGCCGTGCTGGGCGTCCTGGGTGTCGTCTTCGGCGCCGTCCTCTTCATCGTCGTCGTGGGCGAGTGGCTAGGACTCTTTGAAACCTTGACCGAGCGCGTGCCGTTCCCGGTCGGGCTCGCCGTCGTCCTCGCCTTCGGCTACCCGGTCTTCCGCAACGTCGCCCGAGCGGCACTGCGGCGCCAGGTCATCGCGCACACCCTGATGAGCGTCGGCGTGCTGGCGGCGCTCGTCATCGGGCAGTGGGCCACTGCCGCGGTGGTCGTCTTCTTCATGCGCGTCGGCGACTACGTCGAGCACTTCACGACCGAGCGGGGCCGGCGCGCGGTCAAGGATCTGATGACCCTTGCCCCCAAAACCGCCCGCGTCGAGCGAGCGGGCGCCGAGCAGGAGGTTGCCATCGAGGACTTGCAGGTGGGCGAGCTGGTGGTCGTGCGCCCCGGCGAGACGATCCCGGTGGACGGGGAGGTCATCACCGGCCAGGCCACGATCAACCAGGCGACCATCACGGGCGAGGCAATGCCTGTGGAAGCCGGCCCCGGCACCCAGGTCTTTGCCGCGACGCAAGCCACCTTGGGGAGCCTACGGGTGCGGGCCACGAAGATCGGCGCCGATACGACCTTCGGCCGGGTCATTAAGCTCGTGGAGGAGGCAGAATCGCACCGGGCGGACGTGCAGCGGCTGGCCGACAGGTTCTCCACGTACTTCCTGCCCGTCGTAGGCACCATCGGCGCCCTCACCTTCCTGCTGAGCCGCGATCCCCTCGCCACGGCCGCCGTCCTGGTGGTGGCCTGCTCCTGCTCCCTGGCCCTCGCGACTCCCACCGCCATGCTTGCCACGATCGGCGGGGCAGCCAAACGGGGCCTTTTAATCAAGGGCGGCAAGCATATTGAGGTCTTGGCTCGAGCCGATGTGCTTCTGGTAGACAAGACTGGGACGCTCACCCTGGGCCAGCCCCGGATTACAGACGTCGTTCCCCTCAATGGTCTCTCCCAAGACGAGGTGCTGGTGCTGACCGGCTCGGCGGAGCGCGATTCGGAGCATCCTTTGGCATCGGCGGTGCGCCGGGCGGCCAAGGAGCAGGGTTTGGCCCTGACCGAGCCGGAGTGCTTCGAGGCGATCCCTGGCCAGGGTGTGCGGGCGCGCGTGAACGGTCACATAGTCACTGTTGGTAACCGCCGCCTCATTCCAGTCGCGTCTGCCCTCCCTCAGCTGGCGGAGCTGGAAGCCCAGGGCAAGACGGCGGTCCTGGTCGCCCGGGACGAGGAGGCGGTCGCCGTCCTTGGTGCCGCCGATACGCTGCGGCCCGAGGTCCCCGCGGCGCTCGCGCAGGTGCGCGCTCTCGGACTCTACCGGATCGAGCTCCTCACCGGCGACAACGAGCGGATCGCTGCCGCGCTGGCCGGGCAGTTGGGAGTCGGCTACCGGGCCGACCTCCTGCCCGAGGACAAGATCGCCGTGGTGAAGGACTACCAGGCCCAGGGCCACACCGTCGTGATGGTCGGGGATGGGGTCAACGACGCGCCGGCGCTGGCCCAGGCGGACATCGGCATCGCCATGGGAGCAGCCGGTACGGACGTTGCCCTGGAGGCGGCACACATTGCCCTGATGCGGGACGACTGGATGCTCGTGCCCGAGGTGTTCCGGATAGCCCGGCGCACGATGCGAGTGGTCAAGCTGAACATTGGCTTCACGGGCGTCTACAACGTCGTTGGGATCTCCTTGGCGGCCTTCGGCTTCCTCCCCCCGATCCTCGCCGCCGCGGCGCAGTCCCTGCCGGACCTGGGTATTCTCGCCAACTCGGCCCGCCTGCTGCGGCAGCGCAAGTAGCAGTGGGTAACGATGGCGGCCGATTGTTTGATGTACCGTCTAATACAGACGGCGGTTGCATGCTTTCGGATGGGCCTACGGGAGGCGTCGGCCCCGCGGGGCTGCAAGCCCTGACGCTGCATCCGATAAGCCGGCTAAACGCCGGCTGAGCACGGAGCGCCCTACCCCCAGCAATCAGCCGGAGCTCGGCTGATTGGGCATCGCCGGTCGCGCAGAGGCACCCCTCGTGGGTGCCTGGCCTCTCACCGACCCGCCTGGTCGTGCCGAACGAGGTCCGCAACCTCCCTGCGCTGGCGTTGCCGGTGAGCGCGGGACTGAAGCTGCCGCGCGGTCAGGGCACTCACAGTGTCTCGTCTCAACACCCTTCAGCCGGTGCCCGTATCAGCAGGAAGCCTCGGAAAGGGGATGGCTCGTGACAAGCCAAGCTGGCGTATCCGTCGTCGCGGACCGGCTGCATACCCGGGCTGTGCGACTCGAATGGTTTACCGTCGGCTGGAACGTCACGGAAGCCGTTGTTGCCATCGGTGCTGGTATCGTGGCCGGAAGCGTTGCCCTGATTGGTTTCGGCGCGGATAGCCTGATCGAAGTCATCTCGGCGGTTGCGCTCTTGTGGCGATTGCGCCGAGCCGGCCCGAACGCGGGCGCGGAGGAGCACGGATATGCCGAGCATCGAGCGCTCTATCTCGTGTCCGCAACGTTTTTCCTGCTCGCGGCGTACATCGGCTACGAAGCGATCACCGCCCTCATCGGTGCCGAGGAACCGAACAGCTCGATGATCGGTCTCATCCTGTCAGTGCTGTCGCTTGTCGTCATGCCAGCCCTAGCCGTCATGAAACAACGGATTGGACGTGAGATGGGAAGTCAAGCGCTGCAAGCGGACGCCGTCGAGACTTGGGTCTGCGCGTACTTGTCCCTAGCGCTGCTCGTCGGCGTCGGCCTGCACGCCGCGTTCGGTCTCTGGTGGGCCGACCCCATGGGCGCCCTGGCAATGCTCCCAGTTATCCTGTGGCAAGGGTGGGAGACGCTAGGAGAAACCCGTGAGTAGATCCCGAGCGCGCCCCCCATGACTGGCCGAACGGTGACGCGTGCGGGGTCTCTTCTCGATGTCTCCCGCCTGGCTCCTCTAACTGCCTGGCGTCCCTTGCGCGCGTGAGCCGGTCCGCGCGCCTTCCGGGGCCGTGCCCAGGCCCTGCGAAACAAAGAGCCGGACCGTTGTCGTTCCGTCCGGGTTGGTATGTAGCCAGGCGATTCCCGTCGTATCGACGCCCGGTGATGGTGCTGTCTGGAGGCCGAAGACGAGGTCATCACCGTTCCTGACGCCTCCGACGTTCCCACATGCGAGCGGGATCTCCTCCCCCGTCTCGTCATTGACGATGTGGACATCGATGGAGTGCGGCTGGGCGAGCAGCTCATCGAGAGACGCGCCAACGTCCGTGACCGCCATGATTGTCACGAACGCGGAATCCACACCAACCGGACGGTATGGTCCGGCGGGAGTGGCTTCTGGCGAGCCCGAGAGCGGCACGACATAGGTGAGCTCCCCGAGGTCAATTGCGCCTTCCCCATTGATCTCGTCGCAGGGACCTCGATGGATGTGTGCGGTGGCGATCGCGTGCGCCGAACCAGGCGTGGAAGAACCAACGAGCAGCGCAAGCAATCCGACAACGGCGGCAAACGGGGCGAGACGCACCCATGTCAGCGTTCCAGCGGTCATGCAGATACCCTTCCTTAGTGTGCCGCCCCCTATCAGCCGCGCCTCCTCGTAGACAGGAGAGGGCTCCGCAATCGCTATGCCGATGCGGCATACGTCAGCGGCGCGGAGGCATGAGGCGTCGGTCTTGCTCTTGCCTTGTCACTACCCGCCGCGCGGCTCGGAGACACGCAGCAGGAGAGGCATAAGGGGAGTAAGCGGCTCTCAGAGATGGCAGCGATGCTGATGATCAGAGATGGCGTTATGGCGCTCCTCCAGCCCTGACGGCGTTGCCGTCCTGCAACAGGTCCGCGGCCAGCCTCTCGGGAGACGATGGAAGTCTTCGTAGGGCCTGCCACGCTCACGCAGTGCCTCAGCGTGCTGGAGCTGGCGGCGGGTGCCCTGCTAGCGCCGAAGCAGCAGCCCAACGGACACGTCAGCAAATAATGCTACGGTCGCACGCATGGCTCTCATGGCCGTTGGCAGTTCGTGTGGAGCAACTGCTCAACCGATCAGCAATATACGGGAGCATCGCGCTGTGGATCGCTTGAACGGTTCTCCTGCTCACACATTGCCCGGTCTCATTCAGGCCAACGCGCCGCGCTCCATGCTACCGTCGCCTCCGGCCCGGCAACCAGGGCAGGAGCAACCCGAACAGAAAACCCAAGAACGCCGCTCCTAGCAGCGCCCATGCCAGCCGCAGACGTGGCTCCCAAAAGAGCAACTGCACCTCGACCCGATCGAAATTGAAGATGATGAAGAGCAGAAGAGACAGGAGAATCAGCCCGAGCACCGTGAGCCGGATCTGCTCCATGATGCCCCGCCGTCGCCGGACCTCGGGCACTGGTTGTACCGTCTGCCGTGGCTGGACCGGCTGCTGGGACTGCGGCGGTTGCGCGCTCATCGTCGGGTCCTCCTTCGCCGCGGTGCGCTTCTCCCAGACTCACGCCCGGCCGGTGGTCAGCCCTTCCCATGTGCTGGCAACGGCGCAGGAAGGGGGACCGCTCTTGCTAGTTGTGGATCTCCACGCGCATCCCGACAGGTGCCCACGCGTAGATGAAGTCGGCCACATCCATCGGCAAGTTGATGCAACCATGGCTCATCGGCGTCCCGAAGTTGTTATGCCAGTAGGCACCATGAATCGCGTGACCGCGGTCGGTGAAGTACATCACGTCCGGCACCTTTGGCACGTTGTAATACTCGCCGCCGAGGATGCCCTCCATGTCTTGCTCGGGCAACTTACTGTTCACGAAGAACGTGCCCGCCGGTGTCTCGAACCGTTCCTTCCCGGTGCTGACCAGGGTTTCCAGGATCACCACATCACCCTGCCAGGCTTTCATGGACTGGGTCGTGAGGTTAACCTCCAGCCACTTCTCCGCGTTCGGGTCCGCCCCCACGTTCTTGACCCGTTCCTTGACGGTCAGCGGCGCTGGCGGCACGAAGAGTGATTCGCTGTAGATGGGCAAGGAGCCCTGGGCCCGCGGCGACATGTCGTAGCCGTAGCGCTCGGCGAGGACCCGGCCCACCGGAACCATGGTGATGTTTTCGCCCGGTTGCCAGGTTAGCTCTCCCCGTTCGAAGACCTGACGCGACACGCCATCGACGATGTACTCCTCGGTGAGTGGGAACCCGAGGTACCATTGCTCGCCGGATGCCTCCCAAAACGCTTTGAAGCCGTCGTAGATGCTGTGGCCGGTCTCGGGAATATAGCGCCAGGTCTCGGAATCCTGCTTGATCTTGCTCTTCGGTAAGGGCATCCAGGCTTGCGCCGCGCGGGCCAGCTCGGTCGTGCGGGCGTCCAACCTGCCCCCGATGCCACGGGGGATCATCGCCGGCTGCAGTTCCTCTCCGACGTTGCCAATCCGGACAAAGTTACCGTCCGCATCCCCCTCGGGCCAGTATTCGAACCGGGCGTAGCTGTAGTACTGGACGACATGGCCGTTATAGAGGGTGATCTCCGGGGTGATCGGGTACCCGTAGGCGTTGGCGCCACCGGCCTGCCGCCAAAGATCGAGAAACCATCCGTCGATCGTCTGCCCGGTTTCAGGGATGTACACCGTCCGAGGCGGCGACCAATTCGAGGGGAAGACCGCCGTCGCCGGATCCGAATCCGCGGTCGGTTCCGCGTCGACGGGGATCAGTGCCGGGTCAACGGTGGGCTGTCCTTGGGTTGGAGTCGGGGTTGGGCTGTCGGTTATATCGTTATCAACGATGGGTGGCGACGAGCTGTCCTGCGCCGCTACCTGGAGTGGTCCGCTCACCACCACGAGGAGCATCAGCACCGACAGCAGCCGGGCGATAGACCGGGTCCCACCGCCGCGTCGGCGACTCCGCGCTTCCCGCATTCTCCATGTCCGCATCTGCCCCGCCCCCATCCGCTCGCTCCTATTGTCAGCCCGCGACATCGTTCTCACCTCGGGCCGGCTCGCTCGCTTGCGCTACCCGGCAACCTTCATATGCAGAACGCGCAACCGTGCGGGGCGGTTTCGCGATCATGCGACTCCTCATACCAGCTTCGCGGGGAGCTCCAGCCTGCACCGTCCGCTCGGAGACGCTACAGTGGTCAAGTTCGTTCACTGTGAACGTAGCATGTCGGTCGGTTCCGCGCAATATTGTTAGGCCGGCATCCGCTCGATGTAGGCCTCCAGGATTGGCCGGGTCAGCTCCCCTGTGTGTACCGCCACAATGCTGCCGTGCTCGTCGATGAAGACCGTCGCCGGATAGCGGTCAGGAATCTGGAATGCCAATTGAATCGGCCCAAAGGGACCAGCCGAGCCGCCGGTGTCGCGACCGATGGGGTAGGTCAGCCCGAATTCTTGCACGAATGTCCGCGCATCCTCGTCGGTGTCGGCTTTCAAGCCGATGCCAACGACCCGGACCGGCCGGCCGGCGATCTCGCCGGCGGCGGCGATCTCTTGGAGCAATGGCGATTCAGAGCGGCAAGGCTCGCACCAGGATGCCCAGAAATTGAGAACGATGATGTTCCCCCTGAGATCCGCTAGATTCAGCTGCCGTCCATCCAGCAGCGTCACCGCCACGTCGGGGGCCAGGGTGCCGAAGGCCAGAGGGCGTACCGGGGGATCGCTGGCCGGACCGCGCCGTTGATCGTAGACGCCGATTGCCAGCAATGTCGCGATCAGCACGAGACCCAGCGCGAGCGGGGTCCAGCGTCCGTAGAAGCCATAGCCAACCCGGCCATGGCCACGGGAAGATCCAGGGCGCTCGTCTTCCGTCAAGGCGGGAGCGGGCGAGCCGGTGTCCGTCATCGGATCATGAGAGGCGCTCAACAGCCTGCTCGATCCGCTCACGCAGCTCTGGCGAGGCTTCACCCGAGACGACCACGAGCACGTTGCTTTGGGAAATCACGGTCACGTCGCCCGCGTTGATGGGTTGCCCGGACGGTGACGTGAGCGTGAGCGAGGATGGGTCGAGCGATGCCGCCACGGTCGCGCGCTGGGCGACGCCTGCACTTTCCTCCTGGCCGATAAAGACGAACGCCCAGACCGGCACTCCGTCGACGATCAGCTCCTGACCTGGTTGCGTGACGCCGTCGATGCGGGCGGCGTCGGTGCCATAGGCGACCTCGAGGTCCGATTCCGTGAGCACGTTGTAGACGTTGATCATCTCATTCGCGCCAGGGATGTTCGGCTCGGGAGCCGGTGAGAACGTTTCCTCACGATCTCGAATGTAGATCCACGCCGCGGACGCCAGCAACACGACGGCAAGCACGCCAAAGAACAGGCTGACGAGCGTATCCCGTCGCGAACGTTGCCGCCGTTGTTGGTCCGCTGGCTTCGCCATACTCATCCACTCACTCTCGCTGATCCACTCGACCGCCTTTCGGCGATGGTACGCGGCCTTGACGTCCAGCGGCCAGGGTGTTTCGGGCATTCATCCCCGGCTCCAGCATCGACAGTCTCGCCTAGGCTTCGTCTCGGCCATGGGTCTGGGCAGGCGGGTGGGTCGCCTCGACGGCGGTGAACGGCTCGAGAATCTTGTACGTGTGCAACGCGCCCTTCGGTACGATCCAAGAATCGCCTGGCTCCAAGAGGACCGTCTGCCCTTCCAGGTGGAGCTCGGCGCGGCCGGAGATCACATAGCCTGCTGTCTCGTAGTCTCGCCGGCTCGCTTCTTTCGGCTCGGTGGGCGCTTCGTTGTCCCACAGGCGCATGGCCAGCCCAATGCCAACGGCTAGGTACTTCTGTCCCATCTCACCTTTCGGTGAGAATCGGGAACTGACTTTGATCACACTGGTATCTCTCATCGCGCCTTCCTTTCATGCTGGCTTCTATTCCCGGTGGGCAAGCTACCGGTGATATGTCTCGCAATTCCTGGCCCTATCCTACCCTCGCCCCTCGTCCACCCTATCATTGCGCCGGCGTCTGCCGCCTACGCGCTGTCCGTCCAGAGCGGTGCGTACCCCGCCCCCGCGATCCGCGCCCGGAGTTGTTCGATCACCGCGGGTGCTGCCTCGACCAGCAACCGGCGATGGTCCAGATCGCGGATCGTCAAGCCCATGCTCGCGGCGTGCTTGCGCAGCGCCGGCAGCGTGGCGGGATCGTCTGGTTCGATCACCACCGCGTGTCGAAGCACGATCCGCCGATATTGCCGCGTCCACGCCCCAAGCTGATTGGTCACCGCATCCGGCAGCGACGCGCCGCTCTGCCGCGTGAGGAAGGTCGCGACCTGCTGCTGATCGAATCCCGCCGCCAAGGCCCGTCCGAGCGTCGCCGCTGTCAGGCGATATCGGCAGACACGGTCAAGCCGCTCCGGTTCGGCAAAAACACCAATCGACCAGACGCGCAACGGTGTCGGCTGGTAAAGCTCGATGGAGCCATCGTCTCCCACCGACAGTGGGCGCCCGGATTGACCGTCGCCTTCTCCCATTGACGTGGCCTCGCGCTCGGATGCCATCTGCATCAGAAGCGGCTGCCCTGCCACGACGCTGATGTTGACGATGCCGAACCATTGAAGCGCGGTTTCTAACGCCACTGAAACCGCCTCGGCGAGCGCTGCCCGGCGGCGCTCCGACTCGCCCTCCCCGGGATGATCGACACGGCGTGCCGTCGCCGCGGTGAACGTCGGACCGAGGAGATCCGGATCACGAGCGGCCACCCACGTCGCGACCGACTCCACCGGATACCATGGCCGCTCGGCTTCGCCGTCAGCGGTGGGCACGGCGCTCAGGTGCGCGAGCAGTCGTCGCCGGAAGCCGCGCCAGTCGGCTCCCCACACGGCAAGATCACCCCGGCCGCTGCCTTCGATCCAATCGGGGTGACCAAGCCACCTTTGCCGCAGGAGCTCCGTCTGCTGGGGGAATCCGAGGTCCCGCCAAGCGCGCGCGGCCGGGGCGACCGCGAACACGGCGTCCCCATGGTCCTCCCTTTGAACGATGAGCCCCTCCGCCTTGGCCAGTTCCAGGAGGAAAGAGACATAGCCAGCGGGCGGGCGGTCCTCACCGCGCCGCCACAGGCGGGGGGTCAAATGGCGTAGCCAGGAGCGGGGAAGGTCCGCCAGGTCATCGATCTCCGGTGCGCCTGGCATCGACAGCTCGCGCACCGTCGTGAGCAGGTCCCAAGCAAGCGCATCCGGTGGACGCCATGGCAGTTCCGGCACCGTCGCCGCGACGACGGGTGTCAGCGGCGGGAGGGTATTGCTCGGGACGCGCGGAGTACGGATTTCCACCGGCACAAAGAGCTTTCGCTCCCCCTTGGCATACGTGTGCCAGACGAGCAGGCTTTCCTCTAGCTCAGCCAGTGCCTCCCGAAGCCGCTGGCGGGTCCGAGGATCATCATGATGGAGTCCGGCCGCGCGAGCCGCGTCGGCCAGATCGATGCTGAAACCCTCGAGCTGGCCCCGGACGTATCGCCAGATGCTCTTCGCGTCGTGTCGACGTGCCTCCACGACCACTGCCACACGATCAGGATCGGCGACTTGACGTAGTAATTGATCCGTGAGGTCGTCGCGTTCCCGTAGCCCGGGAATGACGCGAATGCCCCATGCGCGCGCCGCGCCTTCCAGCTCCGCGTCATCGAGCAGCGCCAATAGCGCCCGCAGCGGTGTGGTGCTCACGTCGTCCGCATCGATCTCATCCAGAACCCGCCGGAAGAGCAGGGCGAGCTCACGTGGCGCGAAGAGCACCGGCGCCATGCCTTCGGGGAGCGGATCGTCGTCACCTTGACGGGCGATCACCCCACCACGATAGAGCCGCGCGGCCGTCCTGCGTACGGCGGACTCGTCATGCTGCAGCCGGTCTGCTAAGTCGGCGATGGTGAGCGCGACTTGATCGCCAAGCGACAGCACGCGGACGACATCGCGCTCGCCGGCGTTCAGCCGTTCCCATGTGTCGCGGACCGCACGAGGATCAGTCATCGTCCGGTAGAGCTGACCGATCTGGCGATGCCGTGGCCCATCGACCAGCGGCACTTGCCAGAACGCTGCGATGTGCTCGAGGTCAGACGGTGGGCGAGCATGGAGCCGGCCAAGCAGATTGAGCATCTCCGCCAGTCCTGCCTACTCGGACGCGGTGCGCCCCTGAAGCTCGTTTCGAAATTCCGGAGACTGCGCCAGTAGTATACCGGGCCGCAAGGTGAGGTCACGATGCATCCTTATGCCGCGCGTCAACACGAGGATGCTACTATCCCGCGATGGTCGGCGCGAACTATGCGCCCGCCTCTCTCACGGCACCGTAACGGAGCGGTCACGATGACGCCGATCTTAACCGCCACGCGTGACAGCCACCGGATCCCATGCACAGACCGGCCGGATGTCGTCGTCATCGGTGGCGGGGTCGTTGGCTGCTCGATTGCGTACCGATTGTCCCTGCAGAATCGCCGCGTCCTGCTGCTGGAGAAACGGGGGTTGGCCGCGGGCGCCTCCGGCCGCAACGGCGGCTTGACCGGGGCCGGGTCGTCATTGCATACCGCGGCGGGCCGCGCCGTCTCCGCCCTCACCGTCGCCAACCTCGCGCTCATGAGGACACTTGAGGACGAGCTGGGCGTGGACATCCAACTTCGACTCCCCGGCACGCTCGACATCGCCACCACGCCCGAGCAGTACCGAGACCTTGCCGTGGGTGTGGAAGCGCAACGGGCCATGGGCTCGGAAGTGCACCTGCTCGACACGCACGAGGCCCGGAAGTTGATGCCGGCTTTGACTCCGGACATCCTCGGCGCCGAATTTGCCCCTGGTCGTGGCCACCTCTGGCCCTTCGCCTTGGTCCATGCCTTTGCCGATGCCGCCCGACGCTTGGGAGCCGGTATCCGCACCGGCGTCACGGTTGACCGGTTGCTCATCGCGGGCGACCGGATCACCGGGGTCGAGGTGGCGGGAGAGACGATCCACGCCGGCGAAGTCGTGCTGGCCACGAATGCCTACACGCCGGCGCTCCTCCCCGATCTCCCGGCCGGCGCGATCGTGCCCGCGCGTGGTCAGATCCTCGTCACCGAGCCACTGCCGCCGACCCTCCCGCACCCGTTCGGCACGAACTATGAAAAGGAATATGGCCGCCAGACCGCGCACGGTCCGATCATCTGCGGCGGCTACCGGCGGCTGGATGTGGACGAGGGCCTGGGCCATACGGACGAGGCGGTCACACCGCCGGTCTTGGCCGGCATCGCTCAATGCCTGACCGGTCTCTTCCCTTCCCTGCGTGATGTCCGCGTGGTCCGTTGCTGGGCAGGCATCATGGGCTTCACCGCCGATGGCCTCCCGCTCATCGGCCGCTGGCCGGCCTATCGCGGTCTGACCGTGGCCGCGGGTTTCAATGGCGGCGGCTTCTCCTGGGCCGCGACCGCCGGCCAGGTTGTCGCTGACCTCGTATCCGGTGAAGATCCCGGATTCGATCTCGCACCCTTCGACCCCGGCCGCTTCCTCAGCGGCGCGACAGCCTGGACCAATCCATACACGGCCGGTGAGCAGTCACATACGCGGGAGTCCGTTGTTCTAGGTCATACGACTGCCTGACTCCCCGTCCACCGGCCGATACCCGGCACCGGGTCCACTCGCTCCGTGCCGGCGAGTAGAATGAGCGCAATCACTAGCCTTCCCAGGAGTGCCACCGATGCGTGCTAGGTTCCGCACGAGGCTCGTCCAAGTCGTCTTTTCCGGAGTGTTCTCTGTCTATGTCGCCGCGGCGATCATCTGGCTCGCCATCGGCCTCACACCGGCGCTCATCGGGTT
>DASYWB010000450.1:0-8207 GCA_035936495.1 Thermomicrobiales bacterium | reverse complement strand
CGATGTCTTCCTGACCCTCACCGGCAATCGCCTTCAGCAAGAGGAGACCTTCTAAATGGCAACGATGACGACGTTTCCCGCCCGTCCCTCCGATACGCCGCGAACGGTGATCAAGGCGCGCAAATCCAGCTTCCTTGCCGATGTCTGGTCCGTCGCGATCCGCGCACTGCGCGCGCTCCCGCGGGAGCCGGAGGTCATCATCCCCTCGCTCATCATCCCGCTCTTCTTCTTCGCCGTGAATATCGGCGCCTTGGAGGACTTCGCCGAACGCGGTCTCCAAGGGCTGGACTTCCGCGCCTTCCAGCTCCCGACTGCGATCATCTTCGCCGTGACCGGTGTCTCCCGCGCTCCTGCGCTCGTCACCGACATCCAATCCGGCTACTTCGACCGCCTCCTGATGACTCCCATGCGCCGCCTCGCGCTGCTCCTCGGCTTGATGGTCGCCGACCTCACGCTGGTCATGCTCTTATCGCTCCCGGTCATCATCCTTGGCTTCGCCGTCGGCGTCACGTTCGAGACCGGTATCCTCGGCGTGCTCGTCTTCATCCTGCTGGCCGGACTCTGGGGTCTCGTCTTCACCGGCTTTCCCTACGCGATCGCGCTCAAGACAGGATCGCCGGGCGCGGTCGGGGCCAGCTTCATCCTCTTCTTCCCGTTCGCCTTCCTGACCACCTCGACCCTACCCCGCGAGGCGCTGACCGGCTGGCTCTCGGCCATCGCGGCGTTCAACCCGATGACCTATCTCCTGGCGGCACTCCGTTCGCTCCTCTATGGCGGCTGGCAGCCTCGGACGTTGCTCGAAGGCGCCCTGGCCATCACGGGGGTCGGCATCATCAGCATGAGCTTGGCGCTCGCCGCTCTCCGTGGTCGCGTCGCGCGAGGCTAGCGACCTTCCCCCTCTACGTCGTACGACGTTCTTTAATCTTAATGAGAGAGAAACGTCTCGTTGTAACCGTAGAGGCCGTGGAGATGGGGATAACTCCTGGGACGGCTGCCAGTACGGGTGAAACGGCCCGGACGGCCTGTGGAGAGGCTATCGACATACCGCGTGCGATTGTCCTGGTGCGGGGATGCGTCCTGTGACAATCCACGCACAGGTGGATGGCGATCTCAACTCTCCACGGTTCTATCCCGCTCCTGATCAGGATTGTCCGCATTGTTGTCCACAATCCACAGGGGTTATCCACCGAAGGGGCCATGTTATCCACAACGCGGGTAGGCGCTGTGCCGGGTTGTCAGGAGAACATCGCTCCCGCGGGTCGCGCCACAGCAGTACGGCTGTTCAGGAACTGGCTGGACGCGTTCGTCCGAACGAGGTGGTGGCCGCCTATCCACGAGCAATGACGCCGATCTTGATGCGGACGGCCGTTCTGAAAGACCGTCCGTACACTGTGCTGGTTTTAGAGGCTTGGCGGAGAGGCGGCTGCTCTCGTGCGACGCGGCCAGAGAGCAGCCGGACCTGGTAGGGGAGCGGCAGGCCCTGCCCAGCCTCCCGCCGCATCACTCGCCCTTGCCACACTGCCTCACAAAAGAACGACAGATAGCCATTACAATGTGTACGTACACAATCTCCGTCGTGGCTGACACGGCTTGTCCCCGTGGTCAACCGGGCGCCGCGGCCATGATGACATAGCATTACCGTCGCCATTCAACGGTGAACGTACGCTGTGTTCAGCGAGTAAGACCGGTCACATTACTGTGTCCGGACAAGGGCGGCGTCACCGCTGGAGGACACCACCTTCTTCGTCCGCGGCGAGGACCGCTTCGATTTCCGCCTTGGTAGCGGCGAGGAAATCACCGGGCATGGTGTGCTTGAGGGCCGCGGCGGCGGTTCCCAGCCCGCAGGCCCGGCTGAGGTCGTCCGGGTCCTCGAGATAGGCGGCCAGGAACCCGGCGGCGAAGGCGTCGCCGCCGCCTAGCCGGTCGACGATCTCGACGGCGCGCCATGGGCTCGTGGCGATCTCCTGATCCGCCCCAATCGCCACGCTGGCCAGGCGAATGCCCCGGCTGCCCTTGTTCCGCTTGCGGGTCATGACGATGACGTCGAGCCCAAGCCGCTCGCGGGCGGCCCGGAGCACGGTCTCCCGGTCGCCGTCGATGCCGAAGAAGGTTCGCAGCCCGTTACGCGAGGCGAAAAGGATATTCGAGCGGGGGGCGAGGTCTTGGAAGGTGACGCGGGCATCTTCTTCGGTCCAGAGTTTAGAGCGGTAGTTGAGGTCGAAGGCGACGGGGACCTTGGCCTCCTTCGCGGCGTCCATCGCCGCGCGGGTCGCAGCACGGCATCCCTCGCTAATGGCAGGTGTGATGCCGGAGATGTGGAGCGCGGAAGCGCCGGCGAGAAGGACCGGCCAATCGAAGGCACCCGGTTCGACTCGGGCCATGGCAGAGCCAGCTCGGTCATACGTGACGGCCGAGGGTCGGGGATCGACGCCCTCTTCGAGGAAATAGAGGCCGGTGCGACCGGCTGCCTCGGAGACCCAGACGACACCGGAGAGGTCAACATCGGCGGCACGTGCCTGACGCGCGATGAGACGGCCCAGGGGGGTGTCCGGCAACACCGAAACCCACGTCGCGGGGACATCAAGGCCACGCAAGGCGACGGCCGTATTCAGCTCGGCGCCGCCGGCGGTGACGTCCAGCGACCGGGTCCGCTCCAATCGCTCGTGCCCCGGTGGGGTAAGCCGCAACATGGCCTCACCGAAACAAACGACCCGGCCTATCTTCTGCGCGCTCACCACATCCTTCTCCCTGCCGTCAACTGGATCCATACCGGTGGCATCTTAACCCGGTGGACTCACGTCGCGGGCACGGCCTCAGGGTATTTTGTCATTGCCCTCTTGACAAGATGGGTTAAACGCGGGATACCACGCGTAGCAATCTCGTAAGGCACCGCGAGTTGCTCAAGGTCGCAGAGGTGCTTCCGCGTCGCGGGCGATGTCCGCCTGGGCGCCGTAGTCAGAGAGTGGGAGGCAGCAATGGCGCGCGTCATCTTCGACGGTGTCACCAAGGTCTATGGAGCCGGGCAAACCCCGGCGGTCAACAACCTCTCGATGGAGGCTGAGGACCAGGAGTTCTTGGTGCTGGTCGGTCCTTCGGGTTGTGGGAAGTCCACGGCCATGCGGATGGTCGCCGGGCTGGAGGAAATCTCCGGCGGGCGCATCATCATCGGCGACCGGGTCGTCAACGACCTTCCGCCAAAAGACCGCGACGTGGCGATGGTCTTCCAGAGCTACGCGCTCTACCCACACATGACGGTGCGGGACAACTTGGCGTATCCCCTCAAGCTCCGCAAGGTGCCGAAGGGGGAGCGAGAAACCCGCGTGCGCGAAGCCGCCCGGCTGCTCGACATCGACGGATTCCTAGATCGGAAGCCAAAGGCGCTCTCCGGTGGGCAACGGCAGCGGGTCGCGCTCGGTCGCGCTATCGTCCGACACGCCGACGTCTTCCTGATGGACGAGCCGCTCTCCAACCTGGACGCCAAGCTACGCGTCCAAACGCGGGCCGAGCTGATCAAGCTGCATGAGCGGGTCCAGACGACGACCATCTATGTCACGCATGACCAGACCGAAGCCATGACGATGGGCGACCGGATCGCGGTGATGAGTCTCGGAGTGCTGCAGCAGCTCGCGACGCCACAAGAGCTCTATGATCATCCCGTCAACAAGTTCGTCGCCGGCTTCATCGGCAGCCCGTCGATGAACTTCCTCGACGTCAACCTCGAAGCCAGTGATGGCAAGCTCTTCGCCACGACGCCCGGCTTCAAGATGCGCGTGCCGGACGAGAAGGGGCGATCTCTGGAGAAGTACCGGGGCGAGACGGTGACGCTGGGCGTGCGGCCCGAGCATCTGGTCGAGCGCTCACGCATCAGCGACAAGGCGCCGCCGGACGCGACAATTCCGGTGAAAGTCGACGTGATCGAGTTGCTCGGCAACGAGATCTTCGTCTACCTCGCGAACGGCGACACCGTGCTAACGGCCCGGATGGATCCGGATCTGCGCCTGCAGCGTGGCCAGGAGATCGAGGTCGCGGCAGAGCCGCACCGGCTGCACTTCTTTGACCCGAAGACCGAGGAGGTCGTCGCGTAGCGCACGCTAGCCGGCAGGGTTATACCGATACGGACGAGGTAGAGACGCCAGCGGGGAAGGGGCACGTGCCTCTTCCCCGCTGGCGTGTGCGGGAGCGCATCGGGATGGGCGATCAACGCGAAGCCGGTTGGGATGAGGACGATTCGGCGCTGTTTCTTGAGATGGGAGCGCTCTTTACCCCGCGGCGGGAGGAGATCGCGGCCACGCTCACCTCGTTGATTCCGGCGGCCCCCACGGACCCTTTTCACGGGGTTGAGCTCGGCGTCGGCGCGGGGTGGCTCACCGAGGCGGTGCTGCGACGGTTCCCGAACGCCTCAATGCTGGGATTGGATGGCTCACCGGCGATGCTCGATGCCGCGAGCGAACGCCTGGCGCCCTTCGGTGCGCGCTTCACACCAGGTCGATTTGCCTTGGAGGACTCAACCTGGATCGATCGATTGCCCTCCGATCTCCAATGCATCCTTAGCAGCCTGACGCTGCATCATCTTGATGATGCGGGAAAACGGTCGCTCTACGCGCGCCTAAGGCGCCGCCTGGCGCCCGGTGGCGCCCTCCTCATCGCGGATATCGTCGCGCCGGCAAGTGAGCAAGCCCGCCGAGCCATGGCCGCGAGCTGGGACGCGGACGTGCGGCAACAGTCGATCGATGTTACGGGCGACGAGCGCGCTTTTGAGCGTTTCCAGGCCGAGCGATGGAACATCTTCACCTACCCCGACCCCGAGGTGGACAAGCCCTCCACCCTGCCTGATCACCTGGCCTGGCTGGCCGAGGCCGGGTTTGTCGGAGCCGATGTTTTTTGGGCCAGAAGCGGGCACGCCGTGTACGGGGGCTTCGTTCCTTAACTGGACCAGGGGAGAGCGGGAGGGTGCTGCCATATCCGGTCACGCTCGGGGCGTTCGTCCTCATCTTCTGGTGTGTGGACATCACCTCGCCCGCGTTGCCTGACCTCCAACGCTCACTCGCGCTCTCGGGGACGAGCACGGGGCTGATAGCCTCGGCATTTTTCAGTGGCCGGCTGTTGACCAACCTGCCGGCCGCACTGCTGGTTGATCGGGTTGGCGCGCGTCGCTGTGCGATGGCCGGCGGACTCACGCTGGTCGCCGGCTCGATGCTGGCGGCCATCGCGGGCGACATCGCGCCGTTGCTCGTCGCCCGTGGGATCCAAGGTATCGGGATCGCCCTGGTCGTCACCGCGAGCCTGCTCTCATTGCTGAGGGCGCGGCCTGGAGAAGGGGCGGCGCTGACAGCCTTCAACGTGGCCGCGGGCGTCGGCAGCGGCTTCGGCCTGGCGACGGGAGGGTTTCTCACCGGCGAGTTCGGGTGGCGCGCGATCTTCTGGCTGAGCGCGATGCTCGGCGCGGCGCTACTCATTGGAGCGATCACGAGCCGCCCGGCCCACGCGAAGGCGGCGACCATCAGCAAAATGCCGCTGGAGCCGGACGCGCCTGTCCCGGCCCGAACTGGATGGTGGACGATGGCCTTGCCGCTCTTCCTCAACCTGCTGGTCTATGCGAACTACAGCATCTTCCTGGTTTCGCTGCCACTCTATGCCGCCGACCGGTTTTCAGCCCCGGCCGGGACGATCGGGACGCTGCTCCTGCTGACGAACCTCGTGCATCTGGGCGCGGCGATCCCGCTCGGCCGGGGGATTCGCCGCTTCGGCGCGTCCCGCACCGTCGGGCCGTCCTTGGCTATCGCCGCCGTCGGCATGTTCGCGGTGCTCGTGGCACCGGCTTCCGGCTGGCTGATCGTGCCGCTGTCGATCTACGCGGTTGGCCAAATCGGTGGCAATAGCGCGGCCGGGGACATGGTGCTGAGGGCGGGAGGGCAAGGCGGCCGCGCGGTCGGCATGCTCCGGCTTAGCGGCGATGTCGGTCTGGTCGCCGGCCCGGCGGCGGTCGGCGTGCTCGCGGACCTGGCGGGGGCCGCGGCGCCGTTCATTGCCCTTTCGATGCTCACCCTACTGGCGGCCGCGTTGTCCTGGCGCCACGGTGGCGACCAGCGAGCTTGGACCCGGAGGATGCCAGCGTGATAGGAGAAATTCTCGCGCGGGTACGGGGGTGTCCGTACATTTTATGCGTGGTTTATGCTATCATCTCGCGGCTCATTATAAAGAGGGCAAGGACCTTTAGGCTCATTTACTCGCTTGCCAAATCGCGCGATCGGCCGCATCCTATCCACGTGGGAGATATGTCGTGATGCGAAGATGGAATGCCAACGCCACGCGGCGTGGTCAGAAATCCCAACGATACGCGTCTGCCCTACACCGTTTGTTCGTTCCGCGCGAAACCCCGATGGGCGATTAAGCATTTTCCTGATGTACGCCACCGCGCGTGCGTATCAGACTTGGACGAGGAGATCCGTTCATACGGATACCGTGACTGTCTGATCAAACTAGAGCATGAAGATTCTCGAAAGGATCGACGATGTCCCTCTCAATGTCTTCCAACCTATCGCCGCCACCGCCTGATGCGGCGTTGCCCACCCCCACCACGCTGGACAAGATCGCGGGCGACTGGGTTATCCGGCTGACGCCAGCCAGCGTTGCCGAGCCCGACATCGCTCCGATCCGGGTGCTGACCTCGCTAGAGGAGACCGGGGATGTGGTGGCCTTCCTGTCGCCGTCCTCGGTCTTGGCCGATGAGACACGGATCTACCCGCGGGACGCCCACGGCCGCTGGACGGTTGACGCGACTGGAACAGTTGCCTGCCGGTACGGGGGGTTTGCCTATGACGACCGAGGTGCGCACGTCGGAGAGCTGCACATGCGCGTTCAGGCCACCATTGACGTGCGCGGTGAGCTCCAAGGAACGTACGAGCGGCGCGATCTGAACGCGCGGGGAGAGTTGCACCGCTTCCGCTCCGGATCCGTACGTGGCTTCCGCACCCGGGACATCCTGCGTGCTGCCTCACTAGAGGTCGAGACGCCGCGTTTCTAACACGGAGACCGGATCAGTGCGTCCCTCATACGGACACTGGTCACACGCGTTCGGATGGACCCACGGCGGCGGTCGTCATTCCCGGTCCCCCGCCCACCCCTCCCCCGTGATCCCTCCCCGGTGAGCCCACTTCGGGAGAGGGGCTGTCGCGACCAGTCGCGGCTCACGCCAAGCGGCAACGTTGACGCGGGTTCGGTATCGGCCAACGGTTCCACCGAGTTCACCGCGCCGCGCGGCGATTAGGGGATAGTAGCATTGCTCTGTGCTGTCGCCCGCTGGTCGCTAGGTCACGGTTACCTGGCCCGTCATCCCGGCGAGGGCGTGGTGCCGGCAGAAGTAGCCGTAGACCCCCGGCGTCTCGAAGCGGAAGGCGTAGCTTGCCCCGGGCTCGATCTTGCCCGACTCGAACCCCGCGTCATTGGAGGCCACGCTGTGCCAGTCGCGCCCCTTGTTGATCCAGGTCACCGTCGTCCCGGCTGAGACCTCGATCTCCCGGGGCTGGATGCGGTCATCAACCAACTCGACCTCGACCATGCCCGCCTCCGCGCTGGACGCGGACGCCGTCGCTATCGGAGCTGAGGACGCCGGCTCTTCCTCCGTCGTGCTCGCCTCACCGTGGCCGGTGTGGCCCCCACTCGCTTCATTGACGCCGTCGGCTGTGAACAGGTCCGCGGCGGGGCCGGTGGGGTGGTGGCCGTCGTACCAGAGGGTGGTCATCATCCCGTTGGCCATGTGGTGCTCGATGTGGCAGTGGACCATCCAGACGCCGGGATTGTCGCCGACCAGCTCCAAGTCGTAGCGCTCGGCCGGCCCCACCAGCACCGTGTCCTTGGTCAGCTGGGCCACCTCGGGGACCGGATGGCCGTCGGTGGCGACGATCCGGAAGGAGTGGCCGTGGATGTGGAGCGGGTGGGGCAGGTGGCCGGCATGCATCACCCGCAGCAGCACCCGCTCCCCCTCGCTCAGGCGGACAGGGGGGATCGCCCCGTGCATCCGCCCGTTGATCAGGAACAGATCCGTCCCCAGCTCCCCACCCCGCAGCTGGGCGTCCCGCGGCCCCCGCGGCGCCAGGCCCGCCGCCACCTCCGGGGTCAGCTCCAGGTCCCACTCCGATAGCATCAGGGTGTACTCCCGGTCGTAGGGCTGGGCCGGGAGTCGGGGTTCGACGATCAGGGGGCCGTAG
>DASYWB010000449.1:0-9394 GCA_035936495.1 Thermomicrobiales bacterium | reverse complement strand
TCGGTGACATATCGCATCATCCGCTCGATTCTCGGAACGTCTTCCGGCTCTCGCGGCGAACGTCCGCGATGTCTTCCTCGCCGGCCCGCACGCCATCCCATAAGCCTCCAAGTCGCACGTTCCCCCCCGATGCCTCGGTCTCATTTCCGCCCGCCAATTTGTATAATTGGTAGTCGACAAAGGCGATGACCTCCCCGAGCGCTTCTGCGGGAAGATCGTCAAGAGCGGTGAGTAATTTCTGTTTTAACGCTTCATGGGTCAATGCCATCGTTCGTAGCCTTTCGATCCGACGGCGGCCAACCCGTCGAGCTCGCCCGGGCGAGGACTGGCTGCTAACGCGTTTGTACCGAATAGTGGCATTGCGGCGACCGCCAGTGCCGTCTCCAGGCAGTGCTCGGCTCATATGAAGTCCGGGCGATCGCTGGGAGTTGGAGCGCTCCATGCTTAGCCGACTTTGAGCCGGCTTATCGGGCTGAGTGCCGGGGCTGGAGGTCCGCGCGGTGGCGATCGCCCTGACCCCTTCGCCTTCCCGGATTCCATAAAGACGGAACCGATCTGTCACCACGAGGTGTCAATCCGTCCGCCTGGTATCAGCCGCTCGACGCGTTGGCCTACCCGAATCTTCACCTCCGCGGGCGCATCCTCCGCCGCATGGATGCACAGCCGGTCGCGAGTCACCGTGATGTCGAGCCAGCATCGCCGGTAGAGCAGTCGCATCGAGAGCCGCGGCAGCTCATCCGGAAGATGGGGGTCGAACCGCAAGGTATCGCCCCGCGCCTCGATACCACCATAGCAGCGTTCCATCAGGTCCACCGTGCCGCTCATGGCGCCCAGATGGACTCCATCCGGCGTCGTCCCACCCTGGATGTCGTCCACATCACTCCGCAACGCCTCATTGAACCAGGTCCAAGAGCGAGACAGGTCGATCCTGGCCACGATCCAAGCGTAGACCACGCGGCTGAGCGTGGACCCACGTGACGAGCGCTGGAGGTAGTAATCGATGTTTCGGCGCATCATCTCCCGGTCAAAGGCATAGCCGAGGCGCTCGAAGAGCTCGCTAAGCTCCTCATTGGAAAACAGGTAGAAGAGCATGAGCACGTCCGGCTGTTTCGAGAGCTTGTAGCGGTTCGGCGTGTCCCCCTCGGCATCGAGAATGTAATCGAGCCGCTCGATGTCTCCGTAGCGCTCACGATAGGCGTCCCAGTCCAACTCCTCTAACCGCTCGTAGCCTTCGAATTGGGCGAGGATGCCGTCACCGAAAGAGACGATGCGCATGCGACGCGAGACGTCTTCCCACCGCTGGATCTCATCCGGATGCAGGTTGAGTTGTTCGCTGAGCTCTTCACGCCGCCAGGTCGGGAGCCGGTTCAGCGCGTCCAAGGCCCGGCATAGGCTCCAGACAGCGAGGACGTTCGTGTAGGTGTTGTTGGAGAGGCCTGGCGTCTCCGCCCCTGGGTATCCGGTATGGAACTCGTCCGGTCCCATGACACCGTGAATCTCATACCTGGCCAGCTCCTCGTTGTAGGTTGCGATACTGGACCAGAACCGGGCGATATCGATCAGGATCTCGGCACCGTAGTCGTTTAGAAAGTCGAGATCCCCGGTGACCTCGTAGTACTGCCAGACGTTATAGGCGACGGCCCCGTCGATATGCCGTTCCAACCTCGTATCGTCGCGGATCCAACCGCCCGTGCGAGGGTTCGCATAGGCGGGTGGCGTCTCCTCACGGCCGTCACTACCGCTCTGCCATGGAAACATGGCGCCCTTGTAGCCCCACCGGCGGGCATCCCGGCGCGCCGCGTCGAGTCGGCGGTAACGATAGAGGAGCAACGACCGGCTCACGTCAGGGAAATGGCGATTCAGGTAGGCGAGGACAAACAGCTCGTCCCAGAATATGTGACCGTGATACGCCTCCCCGGTCCAGCCGCGTGAGGGAGCCGCAACATCGCGACTCCGCGTGTTCGGCGACGCCGTCTGCAGCACATGAAAGATGTGAAGACGCAGGATGCACTCGGTCTCGACATGACCGTCGGCGAGGGAGAGTCCGCATCGGCGCCAGAGATGGCCCCAATGCGTGATGTGAGATGCGAGCAGGTCGGCGAAGTTCGGCGCTTCCATGACCGCTTGGCGCGCGGCCAGTCCTCCCTCCGAGATTGCCGGATCGCAGGATGTATAGATCGCGGCGACCTTGTCGACCACGAGCGTCGCGCCTTCAGCCAGCTCGGCCGATCGTACGTGCCCGATGTAATCCGGATGCGTGATCTCGTGACACTCCGGTTGGTGGCGATTGCCCTCGGCCTCCATGCGCGTCCGGGCCGCCACGTCGATCTCGATGCGGGATTGGGACGTCCGCACCTTCAGCCAGACGACGTCATTGCTCAGCGCTTCCCCATCTATCGGCACAACATGCCGGGTTTCGGCTCCCGGCTGGTTCTCGACGAGCTTGTTCGCCACGGTTCCGTCAATCGCGGACCGGATATCGATGCGCCCAGCCCAGTTTTCAGCAAGGATCACCGTTTCCAGACCAGCCAAGTGGGGGCAGCCCATATGCACGAAGCGGCGCTCGGTCAGACGGGTGCGGCGACCCTGCGCGTCCTCAAATCGCACCGCGCGTGACAGCATCCCATGCTGGAGATGCAGCTCTTGCCGGTAGCTGAGAATCGCCATACCGCGGAGATCGATCCACTCGGCATCCTCGATCCGAAAGCTCAACGAGAGCCAGTTGGGAGCGTTGACCAGCGTCTCGTATTCCGTCAGGTATCCGTCGACCACGGTCTCGACACGGTTATAGACACCCGCGAGATACGTTCCGGGATAGTGCACGTCGTCCGCCGTCGCCTCGGGCGCCGCGCCCCGTGTGGCGAAGTACCCGTTACCGAGCGTGCAGAGCGCCTCTCTACGCTTCTCCTGATCCGGATCGAAGCGATCGTACGATAGCGTCCAGCCGGGCACTGGCTCCTCCGACATCATCTGCCGTCGCCAGACACTATCGGGGGGAGCCGCGAGAGCATGCGATCCAACTCGTCCCGCGATGGATACGCCTCTTGCGAACCGTACGTCGTCACGGCCGCGGTGGCCGCCGCGACCGCGAACCGGGCGGCATCGACCAGAGCTTGACCCTCAAAGAGGGCGACGCCCATCGCCCCAGCGAACGCATCACCCGCGCCCGTCGTGTCCACCACATCCACATCCTCGGCTGCGACATGATGATTGCCATCCTCGGTGACGACCATACAGCCGCCCCCCGCCAGCTTCTGGCAGACCGCGGGAACGCCTCGCTCCAGGAGCGTGCGAGCGGCACGCTCAGCGTCATCTGGGGACTCGATCCCGACCCCGGTGAGCAGCCGCCCCTCCGAGGGATTCGGTGTGATCACGTCAATAAGCTCGTAGAGGTCGTCCTCCATACGATCGGCCGGAGAGGGATCGAGCACCACTGGCAGCGATCGCCGGCGCGCCGCCTCCGCCGCGGCCCGGACGATGAACCTGGGCACCTCGAGGTCAACGACGAGAACGGAGCCGGATGGCGCATTATTCACCACCTTCGCCACGGCGTTGGCGTCCGTTTCCGGCCACGAGTCGTTGGCATTGGCCGCCAAGATAATGGTCTTTCGACCGTCCGGCCGGACCACGATCATCGACACCGCCGTTGCCCATCCCGTGGTCTTCCAGACATGCTCCAAGTCAACCCCCGCCTCTCGTAGGGGCCGCAGCGCCTCGCCAGCCAAGACATCGTCGCCAACGCGTCCGATCAGCATCGCGGGGACACCGAGGCGGCGCGCCAGGATCGCGACGTTCGCGCCCTTGCCACCACCCGTCATCAAGAAGTCGTGCCCGAGAAGTGTCTCCCCGGCGTCCGGCCAGCGGTCGGTCCGCACCTGGAAGTCAACGTTGATACTGCCCAGCGAGATGACGCATGCCCCGCTCATGCTCGATCCCTTATCAGCTGTGAGCTCCCGCGGGAACGACCGCTTCCAACGCCTGTTTGAGGTCGGCGACCAAGTCATCAACGTGCTCGATGCCAACGGACAAGCGGACCAGCGTGTCCTCGACCTCGGCGCCCGTCCCGGCGACGCTGGCGTGGGTCATCCGGCCGGGGTGCTCGACGAGCGACTCGACGCCGCCCAGGCTCTCGGCGAGTTGGAAGACCCTGGTTCGCGCGGCCACGTCCGCGGCTACTTGCGCGCCGCCGCGCGTGGTGAACGAGACCATGCCCGAGAACCCGCTCATCTGACGCTTGGCGATCTCATATCCCGCGTGACCCGGCAGACCCGGATAATAGACACGATCAACACCCTCTTGCTCCTGGAGGAACTCGGCGACGGCTTGGGCGTTCACGCTGTGCCGATCCATCCGAACCGCGAGCGTCTTGATGCCCCGCAGCGTCAACCAGCAATCGAACGGTCCCGGCACCGCCCCGGCGGCGTTTTGATAGAACTTCAGGGTCTCGTGGATCTCAGGGTCATTCCCGACGATGGCGCCCCCGACGACATCGGAATGCCCTCCCAAGTACTTGGTGGTGCTGTGGAGGACGAAATCGGCACCCAGCCGCAACGGCTGCTGCAAATAGGGCGAGGCAAACGTGTTATCGACCACGAGGTGGGTGGGATGACCTTTCACCACCCCCGCGATGCCGGCGATATCGACAATCTTGAGGTAGGGGTTGGTCGGCGTCTCAACGAAGACCAGCTTGGTCTCCGGCCGCAACGCCGCCCGCACCGCGTCGAGGTCCGCCATGTCGACCAGGTCGAACCCGATGCCGTAGTTCGCGGCCACCTTCGCCGCCAGGCGGTAGGTCCCACCGTAGGCGTCGTCTGAGAGCAGGATGTGGTCGCCCGGCCGGAGCAAGTACATCATCAAGTTCTGCGTCGCCGCCAAGCCGCTCGCGTATGCCAACGACCACGCGCCACCCTCCAGGCTCGCCAGCACCTCTTGCAGGGCGGTGCGCGTCGGGTTATCCGTCCGGGAGTACTCATACCCTTTATGGACGCCGACTTCCTCTTGGACGTAGGTACTTGTCTGATAGATCGGGGGAATCACCGCTCCCGTCGTCGGATCAGGATCCTGCCCGGCGTGGATCGCCCGCGTCTCGAACGCCGAGGACCGGTTGTGTGGCGGCATCGTGCATGGCTCCTTTGGTCGAAAGTCGAGGTTCTGGTGCCGCTCAGCGTGGCTAATCCTGTTGCCGGTGATGGGCCACGAACTCCAACAAGTCGGCCCGGGTCACGACCGAGGTGACCCGGCCGCCCTCCTGAACCAGCACCGCTGGCGACCCCGCCGTCAGCAAGGGGTAGACCTGCTCGATTCCCTGCTGGCAGTCGACCAACTGGAAGGGCGGCTCCATGACGTCACCGACCCGCGCCGCCAGAACGTCGGGATTACGGAAGACCCGATCGAGCAAGGTTCGCTCTTGCAGCGATCCAACCACGGCCGGGACGTCGATTCCCTGCTCCGATGATCCATTGTCCGTGACGGTCGCGTCATCACCCCGGACCACCGGAAGCTGGCTGATGTTATGGCGGCGAAGCAGATCAATCGCATGCTCAACAGTCTGCCCGGCACCGACCGCGACGACATGCGGAACGTCACCGTGGCGCTCGGCCACCAGCGTCCTGAGCCGGGCCGGCTGGCCGAATCGGGAAAGGAACCCGTTCTCCCGCATCCAGGTGTCGTTATAGATCTTGGACAGGTACCCGCGGCCACTGTCCGGCAGCAGGACCACCATCAGCGCGTTCGGGTCGTCGATCTCCCGCGCCACTTCCACGGCCGCGTGCATCGCCAAACCACTGGAGCCACCGACCAAGATCCCCTCTTCCCGCGCCGTCCGGCGCGTCATCACGAAGCTCTCGCGATCAGTCACCTGTACCCAGCGATCGACAATCCCGCGATCGAACGTGCCCGGCCAGAAATCTTCGCCGACGCCTTCGACCTTATAGGTATGGATATCCGATGACGTGTAGATGCTGCCCTCCGGATCAGCCCCAATGATTTGGATCGCGGGGTTCTGCTCCTTGAGGTACCGCCCGATACCAGAGATCGTGCCGCCCGTGCCCACGCCGGCGACGAAGTGCGTGATTTGACCGGCAGTCTGGCGCCAGATCTCCGGTCCCGTGGTCTCGTAGTGGGTTTGGGGATTCATCGGGTTGAAGTATTGATTGGGCTGGAAGGCGTTTGGCTCCTCACGGGAAAGCCGCTCCGCCACCGAGTAGTAGCTCTCCGGTGAGTCACGTTCAACCGCGGTCGGCGTGATCACGACCTCGGCGCCATAGCCGCGGAGCAGTGCCGCCTTCTCCGGCGCGATCTTATCCGGCATCACGAAGATGCAGCGATACCCCTTGACCGCCGCCGCCATCGCCAGACCGACGCCCGTGTTGCCGGAGGTCGGCTCGACGATGGTGCCGCCCGGCTTCAGCCAGCCACGCCGCTCGGCCTCCTCGATCATCCGGATACCGATACGATCCTTGATCGACCCGCCGGGATTGAGCATCTCCAACTTCGCGACGACCGGCGTTTGGATGCCTCGCGTCACCGCGTTGAGCCGCACCAACGGCGTGTCGCCAATGGCATCGATGACATCGGTCCGGATCTCCGGCGCGGAGAAGGTGCTCCGCGTCTGCATACTAGGCCGCTCGGTGGTTGTGACGGTGGTGGTCGTTCCCGTGCTCATTAGCCATCTCTCTTCCGTACATCATCATGAGCCGCCTGGGTCATGCCACGGCGCTTGTGGTCGGCGGCGCGATACTTCCCGAATGATAGCATGGTCCTCTTGGCATTCTCCGAGGGACTGTCGCAGGGTCGCGAGCGTCCGTTGCCAGCACCGCGTGACCGTCCGCCGGTCGATCCCCAGGCGCAGGGCGATGGTGACCGCGGTCTCGCTGTCCCGGATACGCCACAGCAAGATGTCGCCGTCCGGCCGGGGAAGCGAGCTCGCGAGTTCTTCCAAGAGGACCACGGCCTCCGCCGCCGCGGCTGACTCATCGGCCAGATGATCGATCCTCGCACCGGTCGCCAGCGCTGGCCGGGGTCCATTGAACCGCCTCACCGCGTTGCGGATCCGCCAAGGCAGCCGCCCCAGGGCATAGGCGACGAATGATTCACCGCCCGGCCAGCCATCCACCAGGTCGAGAAAGATGAGGTAACCCTCCTGGATCAGGTCATCGACGTCCCAGACGGCACCCGCGCCCCAGCCTGGCCCGCCGAACCGGTGCGCCAGCCGGTTGATCGACGGCGCGAACGCCGCGTAGAGATGGTCCCGAGCCGCCATGTCACCGAGCTGTGCCAGCCTCGCGATCGCGGTGAGCGTCTGGTCGAGAACGAGCGGCACCGGCCCATCGACGGGCAATATCGTGGTCGGCGCTCCATGATCAAATGAACATTCAGCACGCGATCGAGGAAATCCCTCGCGCTCCGCCTCGCCGATCTCCGTGTCCAACGCCGCCACCCAAGACCCTTTCCCAGACGCCAACAAGAACTAATGTTCTATTTCTAACGGCGAGTCTAGCGATCCGAGAAGCAGCGTGTCAACGCGCCGCGGCCCTGTTTCCCGGTGGGCCGCGGTGCTGGGCTCTTGACGGGGGACAGCCGGCTGCCTATGATCCGGGCCAGTCAGAACGATGCAGGG
The DNA here is from genome assembly GCA_035936495.1 of Thermomicrobiales bacterium. Taxonomy (GTDB): domain Bacteria; phylum Chloroflexota; class Chloroflexia; order Thermomicrobiales; family UBA6265; genus DASYWB01. The sequence continues at coordinate 1,776 of DASYWB010000449.1, read as the reverse complement.
ATACATATGAGCCAGCGGGATCGTTGCGGAGGGATCTCCGCCGCAACCCTTTGAAAGGATAGTTCGTGAGTGGTGCCATCCTTAAACTCGGCCGCCTCTTCGACCGGTCAAGTGGCCGCTCGTTCATCGCCGCGATCGACCACGGGATCACGCTCGGCGTGCCCGAGGGCGCGGAGAATGCGCCAGAAGCGATCCGGCGCGTGATCTCCTGCCAGCCTGACGCGGTACTCATCTCGCCGGGCATGCTCGCCCATACCGGTGGCCTGTTCGCGTACCGTGGGGCGCCCGCTCCCATTGTCCGCGCCGATTTCATCGTCAATCACCCATTCGTCAACGACCTAGGCGAACATTACCGGGTCCTCTGCACGCCGACCCACGCGGCGAACCTCGGGGCCGACGCCTTCATCATGTTCCTCATCCTTGGCCCCGGTCCGGGTGAGATGTTCGCGGACAACGTGAAGGCGATCGCCACGGCCGCTGAGGAAGCACACCGGCTCGGTTTGCCGCTCATCGTGGAAGCCGTCGCCTGGGGCTCACGCGCTCAGAAGGCCAATAAGGAGAAGGATGCCGAATTGCTCGCCTTTGGCTGCCGGATCGCCGCTGAGCTCGGCGCCGACGCGGTGAAGACCGAGTACACGGGCGACCCGAAGAGCATGGCGACCATCGTCGCGGGTTGCCCGGTTCCGGTTCTGGTCCTTGGCGGCCCCAAGACCGATAACCCTAGCGGCCTCATCGATGCCACGCGCGCGGCCATGGAGGCCGGAGCCCGTGGCGTGGTCTATGGCCGCAATGTCTGGCAGGCGGACGATCCGATCACGATCTCGCGCCAGCTGCGCGAGGTGATTCACGGAGTCGAGATATCGGCGTAGCGGGGCGGTCTTGAGGCAGGCTTGCGTGCTCTCGAACGGCATGGCACCATGCCGCCAGGTCCTTCAACGCTAGGGACAGTGCTCTTGTCGGTCGGATGAGCGATCACGAACGGCGCCGGTAATGATGCCGGCCGTCAATCATCAAGGAGGAAAGTGACCAATGGTAGATCCGCGAGTTCATCAGTTGTTCGCACAAATGGCCAGCGGCCAGATGAGCCGTCGTGAGTTCACCCGGGGCGCAACGGCCCTCGGGGTCTCCGCTTCCGCCCTTAGCCTCTTCCTGAAGGCGGCCCCGGCCGCCGCTCAAGACGTGACACCAGCGACTGGCGGCGCCACAACCGCGCCGGTCGTCGCTACCCCCTGCGCCGGCGATGCCTGCGGTTGGGCCGGCAAGGAGCTTACGGTCCAGTCCATCGACGACTCAGTCAAGATCCCCTGGGAAGAGGTCCGCGACGAATTCGAGGCGGCGACCGGCGCCACGCTCAACCTCGTCCTTGACCCCATCGGCGAGGCGTTTCCGAAGCTTCTCAATGACGCGGCGACGGGCAGCAACCAGTTCGACGCGGCGATGATCGGCATGTGGTGGCTTGGTGAGCTCGTCGGCGGCGAGTTCATCCGACCCTATGATGAGTTCTACGACGATACGAGCGGGAAGTTCCCGCAGTTCGAGTTCGAAGACGAACTCCCCGCTATCCAGGCGCTGCGCATGTATGGTGGGGAGAAATACGTCGTGCCCTACGACTGTGACGGCCAGGCGCTCTACTACCGGCGAGACCTCCTCGAGGACCCTGAGCACCAGCAGGCGTTCGAGAGCGAGTACGGCTACGCGCTCGGCGTGCCCAGGACCTGGGACGAGCTTCTCGACATCGCCAAGTACTTCACGGGCAAGCCGCTGGGCGGCGACGCC
>DASYWB010000448.1:0-2675 GCA_035936495.1 Thermomicrobiales bacterium | reverse complement strand
AGCCTTCCCAGGAGTGCCACCGATGCGTGCTAGGTTCCGCACGAGGCTCGTCCAAGTCGTCTTTTCCGGAGTGTTCTCTGTCTATGTCGCCGCGGCGATCATCTGGCTCGCCATCGGCCTCACACCGGCGCTCATCGGGTTAGTTCCTGCCTGGCATGAGGCATCGCACCGGCGCGGCGGCGGTGAGACGACCATCGCGCTTGAAGTTTCGGACTGGAACGGCACCCTGGAGCAGCGAAAGTCGTGGGCGCCGTGGGCCAAGGTAACACGGGAGCTGACGTTCCAGGCCGGGGCCGAGACGATCATCTCGTTTCAGAACAACGAGCGCGGCGAGCCACATAACCTTTCCATCTACAGAGATACCATGTCCACGGCGCCGATCTTTCGGGGTGAGACCGTCCAGGGGCCACAAGGCGGCGACGGGACGTCACCTCGGGCCATCTACCGCATCCCGCCGCTTGAGGCCGGAATGTATGTATTCCAGTGTGATTTTGACCCCTCGATGAACGGCGTTATCCGCGTCGTCGACGGCCGCGCAACCGTCGGTTCTCCCGCTTTCGCCGAGATTGCGCACGGGATTGGCCAAGCCGTGCATATTTCTGAGCCAATTTTCCTCGTGGTGCTCCAATACCTGTTCAGCCTCATCAATCTCTGTTTGGGAATCGTGTTAGTGCGGCTGCGCCCGCACGACTGGTCCGCACGTCTGTTAGCGGTCGGAATGGTTGGCACGGCAGCCACGTTCAACTTGCAGTCCCATAGCGTCGAATACCTCACGCCCGTGGTGCAACTGATCCACGAGGGTTTTCATTGGGTGTCCGGCGCCAGCTATGCCGCAGCCCTACTCCTCTTTCCCGATGGTAGACTCTTGCCCCGCTGGCCCGGTTTGCGCGGTTTTCGATGGCCGGCTGGGATCCTCTACCTCCTATTCTTCGTTTCCCTTGGATACCTATTCGGGTCAACCATTCACGGGGACCCGGGAAGCTTCTTGGCGTTCTTCGGCGTGGTTATCCCGATCGTCGGCATTACATCGCAGGCGGTCCGTTCTCGCCGTGCACGTTCGGTCGAGGAGCGGCAGCAGTCTCGCGTTCTCGTTTGGGCTCTGGCCCTTCCGTTCGCCATGGCGTTGATCTTTGGACTCTTTGCCCTGGTCGCCTATGGCGCCTCCAGTGTTGGTCCGGCAATTCAGCCGGTCCAGGCCCTGAAGCGACTGGTCTTCCTCATTTTCCCTCCGCTCTTCGCGGTCATTCCGATCGTCCTCTTCGCCATCATGGTCCGCTATCGACTCTGGGAGATCGATCGCGTCATCAACCGTGCACTCGTCTACGGACTATTGACGGGGATTCTCGGCGTGATCTACCTGACCAGCGTTATCGCATTTGGCACCATCGTGACGCTTGTTGTTGGCCAGCATGCGAATAACTTCGTGGTCGCGGGCGCCACGCTGGTGGTCGCGGCACTCTTCGGGCCGGTCCGGCAACGGCTCCAGGGCTTCATCGACCGGCGCTTCGAGCGAGCGAAATACGATGCGGCTCAGACTCTGGCGAGTTTCGGTGGGCTCATAGGCGATGAGGTGGACCTCCAGCGCTTGAATGCCGGATTGCTGACGGTGGTGGAGCAGACGTTGCAACCTGACCACGTCGCGCTCTGGTTACGGCCGCCGGGTCAGAACGACGGCGCCCGGCGGCCGTAACGATTCTCGTAGCCATAGCCGGACGCTGATGGTTTACGGTCTAACGAGTAGGACGATGCAAGGAGCTGACGTGGTGGTACGGGCACGACAACCCTGGTCAGATTGGCTTGACCGGCGTCGTACGAGTGCGTCTCCGCCGGGCTCTCATCATACCGAGACGCATCTGGCGACAATGGCCGATGCGCTCGACCTCGATCCCGACGACCCACTCGTTGCGTGCCTGAAGGAAATTCAGGGTACGGCCGATGTGGCCAAACTCGATGTGGACTCGCCACTGACGCGGCAACTGCACGATCGGGGTATTGTCCTGGTGGTGCCGATGGTGAGCCATGGTGAAGTCGTTGGCGTGCTTGGTCTGGGGCCACGCCGTGGCCGGCAAGCCTACTCCGACGGAGACCGGGCGCTCTTGACGGGGCTCGCCGCGCAAGCTGCTCCGGTGCTGCGAGTTGCGCAGATGGTCCGCCAACGACAAGCGGAAGCACAGGAGCGGGAGCGGATCGAGCAGGAGCTCCAAGTCGCCCAATTGATCCAACAGACCCTCCTACCGAAGACCCTGCCTGAGTTGCCTGGCTGGAGCCTGGCGGCAGTTTACAGGCCCGCCCGCGCGATCGGCGGTGACTTCTATGACTTCGTCACCCTGGCGGACGGACGGCTGGGCATCATTATCGCCGACGTGACATCGAAGGGCGTGCCTGCCGCCCTCGTGATGGCGACCGCCAGAAGCGTGCTGCGCACAAGTGCGCTCCAGGAAGATACTCCGGGCAACGTCCTAGGACGCGCCAACGAGCTCATCTGCCCTGATATGCCGACGAACATGTTTGTGTCGTGCTTCTACGCGATCCTTGACCCTGATAGTGGTCACCTGTCCTACGCCAATGCCGGTCACCCGCTTGCCTTGCGGCGACATGACCAAGGTGTAGACGAGCTCCGGGCGACTGGTCTTCCGCTCGGTCTGATGCCTGATCCCCGGTACGAAGAGCAGGAG
>DASYWB010000447.1:0-3903 GCA_035936495.1 Thermomicrobiales bacterium | reverse complement strand
GTTCAAGTGCTACGAGGACTTCTCGCGTCTTCAAAACGGGAAGCCCAGCCGTCATGCCACCTCCATAAAGGAGATTATCCCAGCTCATCCACGAACAGCACCGCCACTCGGGCCGGTCCCTGCACCCCCACGGTCAGCACGCGCTCGATGTCGGCGGTGCGGCTAGGGCCGGTCACGAGCGTCGCGTAGCCACCGCCGGACTGGAGGGCGACCGCCCGCAGCGCGTCCACCGCGTCATCTAATGACGCCACGAGCTTGTCCGCCGGACAGATCACCACCTGAGTGACCGCCAGCATGCCGATCCCTCGATCTTCCAGCGTCGATTCGGCCAGCATAACGGAGCCCGTCTCGGCGACCGCCAGCCGCGCCAGGCTCAAGCCAAGCGGTGCGTCCTTCGTCGAGGCGAGATGACCGGCATGCCCCAGTTCCACACCTTGATCGGCCAGCGCTGAGATCAATGCCGGCGCGGCCACAGCGAGCTCCGCGGCGACGACAATCTCCCCGGCGCCGATCTCGTTCGCGAAAGCGGCAATCGCCTCGGCGGCGCCTCTTGGCGCAGCGACCCACCAAACGTCAACACCGAGCGCCTCCGCGCGTTGCCGAAATGCCCCGAGTTGATCTCCGAACGCGTCGATACTTTCATCGATCTCCACGGTCGCCATCGCTCCCCGGCGCTACGTTCACGTCTTCAGCGCGACACGAGCGTCCTCGGGACGTCACCTTCGGCCCAGGCCCCGAGGGCGCTTCTTCCCGCCTTCCCGCCTCGTTACAGCATCGCCCCGATGATCCAGGGGTTGAACTCTTCTTCACCGACCCCGGCCAGTTCGCTCTTGCTCTGCTTGCCGGAGGCGACGGCGATGATCTCTTCGAAGATCTGCTGCCCGAGCTCTTCCAGCGGCATGCCATCCAGAACCTGGCCACAGTTGATGTCCATGTCCGGTTCCTGGCGGGCATAAAGCTCGGAGTTGGTCGCGAGCTTTATGCTCGGCGCCGGCTTGAATCCGAAGCAGGAGCCGCGGCCCGTCGAGAAGACGACGACGTTGCAGCCGCCCGCGACTTGGCCCGTGACCGAGACAGGATCGTAGCCGGGCGTGTCCATGTGGACAAAGCCCCGCTCGGTGATCCGCTCGGCATAGCCGGCGACCTGGTTGAGGGGTGTGTTTCCCGCCTTAGCGATGGCGCCAAGCGACTTCTCGTAGATCGTGGTCAACCCGCCCAGCTTGTTGCCCGGCGCCGGGTTGTTGTCGATGCTGGCGCCGAACATGGCGGTGTAGTTCTCCCACCAGTGGATGCGATCCACGAGCGCCTGCCCAACCTCCTTGCTCTTGGCGCGTCGCGTCAGCAGGTGCTCACCGCCGTAGACCTCGGTCGTCTCGCCCAGCACAACCGTTCCACCCTGGCGGACGATCTCGTCGGCGGCAAGGCCAAGCGCGGGGTTGGCCGTGACGCCCGACCAGCCGTCCGATCCGCCGCACTGGAGCGCGACCATCAGCTCCGAGACGGGGACCTCCTCCCGAACGGCCTCGTTGGCGCGCGGCAGTAATTGCTCGACGGCCGCGATGCCGGCCTCGACGGTCCTGTGGAAGCCACCGTCCTGTTGAATCGTCAATACCGTCGGGGCCCGCCCATTGCCGAGCCCGGTCGCGTTGATCATGTCCTCGGGCTGGTTGACCTCGCACCCCAGGCTGAGAAGGAGGTAGGCGGCGACGTTCGGATGATCGACGATGCCGGCCATCGTCCGCTGGAGCTGGCCGAGGTCGGTCGAGCCATAGTGAGCGCCGCAACCGCCCTTGGTCGGAAATGCGATCACCCCATCGACATTGGGGTAGGCATCGAGTGCTCCCGGCTGCCGGAAGTGATCGACCACCGCCCGCGTCGCCGACGATGAGCAGTTGACCGAGGCCAGCACCGCGACGTAATTCCGCGTCCCGACGCGACCGTCCTTGCGCCGGAAGCCCTGGAACGTCCGCCGTTCTGCCTCGGGCACGAACTCAACCGGCTTGTAATCCTCGCTAAAGCCATAGTCGAGCGTGAGCTGCCCTTCGCCGACGGCCAGGTTATGGCTATGGACATGGTTACCGACCGCGATGGGTTGCGTCGCGAAGCCGATGATCTGCCCGTAGCGATGGACAGGCTCGCCCTCGGGGACGTCCCGCAGCGCGAACTTGTGCCCCGGCGGGATCATTGCCGTCACTTTGACCTCGCCGTTGGCGGTCGTCAGTGTCGTCCGCGGGAGAAGTGGCTGCTTGGCAATGGCCACCTCGTCCTCGGGGTGCAGGAGCACCGCTACCTGATCCAAAGGAACGGGATCCTTCGACCGGGACATCTGCGGGCTAAGGAGCGTGGATCGTGGATTGTCTGACGCCATGGTGGATCTCCTTTTGATGATCTCCAAACCTAGACAGGTTTTCCAAATATGACAGGTCGTACGGGCGTACGACCGTGCCGCCCAGCTTCCGATGACGATGTTCCACCCCTGGCGCGGCTCACCTAAGCGGTTGTGCTCAGCTCAAACCGATAGCCGGGGGGTTGATGCGCCTCACGGACGGGCGCACCGACGGGCGCCCCTACGAAAGCCGAGCGACCACGGGCAAGAACCCCTCTCCCATCACTATCCATTATCTACCGTGCCGTCAAACCGCCGTCGACCACCATCTGGGCGCCGGTGATGTAGCTGGCTTCATCCGAGGCGAGGAAGAGGGCCATCGGGGCGATCTCGTCTGGGCGGCCCATCCGGCCGAGTGGCTGCCGAGCGTGGAGCGCCGCCTTTGTCTCCTCATAGGTGTCGGCATGGAACCGCCTCAAGTATCCCTCTACAAACGGCGTCTCGACCGTCCCTGGGCAGATACAGTTGCAGCGAATCCCCTGCTCGACGAAGTCCATGGCCGTCGACTGGGTCATCGAGATCACCGCGCCCTTGGTCGCGCAATAGGCGAACCGCCGAGCCACCGCGATCTGGCCGGCAACCGAGGCCATGTTGATGATGCTTCCGCCGCGTGGCTCTTGCTCCAGCATCTGCTCGACCGCGGCCTTCGTGCAGCAGTAGACCCCGCGGACGTTGACCGCTAACAGGCGGTCGAAATCTTCCGGCGCGGTCTCGGTAACGCTTCCGACCAACCCGATGCCGGCGTTGTTGACCAAGATGTCGAGCCGCCCATGCCGTTGGACGGTCGCGGCGACCGCGCCCTTCGCCGATTCGGGATCGGCCACGTCGATGTGGGCGGCGAACGCCTCGCCACCGATCTCGGAGACAACCGTCGCCGCCGCCTCATCATTGATGTCGGCAACGCCGGCGATCGCGCCTTGTCGAGCGAAGACATGGGCGATCTCCCGCCCGATGCCCGAGCCAGCACCCGTGATGAGAGCAACCTTTCCATCGAGTCGAAACACGTCTACGTCCTTCCTCTCACAGCTCTCTCGCCCAAACTTGGCTGAGAAATCATTGCCCTACTTACAACACCGCCACGGGACGGACCCACGAGCCGGTCGCCCCCTTGATCTTGAGCGGCAGACAAGCGAACAGAAACGTCGTTGCCTCACGCTCGTGGAGCTCTTCTAGCTCAAGCCACTCGATGAGTGGAACACCACGCCGATAGAGCATCTCAACATGCAGGTTATGGTGCCAGATGGGTACCGGCTGCGGCTCGACGCTGGTGTTGTCGGCCCCAAGCACGGCCATGCCTTGATCGTAGAGCCAGACGGCTGCTTCGACGCTCAGACCCGGCTGGCCGGCGATGAACTTGGCGGGATCTCCGTACTCTCGCATCTTGCCGGTCCGGACGAGGACCGCGTCACCTGATTGGATTGCCAGGCCGCGCTTGTCCAGCGCCCGTTGCACATCTTCAACCGGGATCTCCTCGAAATCCGGAAGCTGATCGACGCCCCGGTCGGCGGCGACGTCGA
>DASYWB010000446.1:0-9675 GCA_035936495.1 Thermomicrobiales bacterium | reverse complement strand
GCACTGCATCAGCCTCTGGGGCCACGATTTCCGCCCGGACTACCTGACCATCCCGGCGGTGCTGCCCGTGCTCGGCGAGCCGACGGTTCTCGCGATCACCGCGACCGCCACGCCGGAGATGGCCGTGGCCATCGGCAGCGGCCTGGGGCGCGATCTGGACCGGGTTCGTGCGAGCCTCTTCCGGGCTAACCTCCACTACGAGGCCCACCGCTGCGCCAACAGGGAGGACAAGCTCGCGAAAGTGGTCAGCATCAGCCGGAAGGAGCGCGGTGCGGGCATCGTCTACGTCGGATCTCGCCGCGACGCCGATGCCATCGCCGCGCTGCTGCGGGACCGGGGCATCAGCGCGGTCTCCTATCACGCCGGCCTCGACCCAGAGACACGCGCCCGCGCCCAAGAGCGATTTATGTCCGGTAACGCACGCGTGGTGGTCGCGACGGTCGCGTTCGGCATGGGCGTGGATAAGGCGGACGTTCGCTTCATCATCCACCTCAGCCCGCCGAGGTCGCTGGAAGCCTACGCCCAAGAATCGGGCAGAGCGGGTCGGGACGGCAGACCCGCCCGGTGTGTCCTGCTCTACTCCGCCGCCGACAAAGCTCAACTGAACCGCCTGGCCCGGCTGGATCAGCTCAGCCTGTCCGTGCTGCGCGATGTGTACCGTGCGCTGCAGCAAACAGCCGTGTGGAGATGGGCCATCGTTGATGCGACGAAGCTCCTTCCACCCGCCGGGATGGACGAGGACCGCCCCGATCCAAGGATTGCCCTCGGCATCCTTGAGCGGGCCGGCCTCATTCGGCAGCATCCCGATGCGCCTGTCTTCCGCGTCGTCTCGCTCGCCCCGCGAGACCCTGGCGAAGTCGAAGAGACGCGGGACTCGACGTGGCAGCGGTTCCGCGCCTGGGTAGGCGTGGACGACTCCGGCGCGCATGAGCGCTTCGACACGGCCCAGGCCTGCCAAGCCTTAGATATGTCTCCGGCGGAGATCAATACCCTCCTCGCCGGTCAGCCAGACCTCATCGTCCGAGACGGACCGCGGCTCACCTGCATCGAACTGCTGCCGAGCGGACCGGACGCCCGACAGCGCATTGAGACAGTGCTGGACCGCTCTCGCCAAGCCGCAAGTCGGCGGATCGACCAGGTAATGCGGTATGCCGCGGGCCGCGCGTGTCGCCACCAGGTGCTGGCCGCCCACCTCGGCGAGCGGCTCGACCCTTGTCGCACCGTCTGTGATGTCTGTCTCGGCAACAGATCATTGTTAGAGCATGACGCGCATTCCGTGGAGGCCAGCCCCTCAACACCGGCACGCTCATCGACGACCGCTGCCGACGCCCTCGCGGTGCTACAGGCCGTCCGTACGTTGCCGTTCAGTGTCGGCAAGACCGGGCTTGTCCGTCTCTTGCTGGGCTCGGTCGAGAGCCGCATCCGCGCCGACCGCTCCCCTTCGTTCGGCTGCCTGAGTGATGTCAAGAAAGCGCGCGTCGAAGCGTTGGTTGACCGTCTCATCGAAGGTGCGTTTCTCCATCGCGACCTTGACCATGAGTACAAGCTGATCAGCCTGACACCGCGCGGGGCGAGCGCGTCACTCGATGATCTCGCGGCGTATGGCCCGGATGCCCTCCAGAGAGAAGACCCACGGTCCGCGTCAGTCGATCAGGCGCTGCTCGAGCGCCTGACTGCCTGGCGACGCCAGCGCTCCGCGGACGACCAAGTCCCGCCCTATGTCGTCGCGCATAATGCCATGCTGGAGGAGATCGCTCGCGCCCGGCCGAGATCCCGAGCAGAGCTTCAACACATCCCGGGATTTGGCCCCAAGCGCATCGACCTCTACGGCGACGCGATTCTCGCGGCCGTAGATGGCGACAGCGGGTAATCCTGCCTCTTCTCCGAACAGCGCGCTCTATACTGTTCCCGGATGCCTAGCGGTTGAGGGACCGCGCGACGGGCCGTTTAGGGGGACATCGTGGCTGGGGCGGATATTCGCCGGTTCTCATCGGACCAGCGTGGGCAGACAACGAGCTTTATCTCCGGCTTGGTCGCTACATCACTGGCCGCGCTCGCCGACGCCCTCTTGGCGCCGACGCTCCTCCTCGCGGTCTTCGTATCTCAGTTGACCGACTCATACGTCGTTGTCGGGCTCGTGCCGGCCCTCGGGGCCAGCCTCTTCTTCTTGCCGGCGATCCTGGTCGCGAGCAGCCTCCGGGGGAGACGGAAACTGCCCTGGCTCCTGGGGGCATCGTTGGTGCGGGTTGCCGCGATCGCACTCCTCGCCTACATCGTCTCCCAAGCCGAACGACTCACGGACACCCAGATCCTCCAGTCGTTCTTCATCTGTTACGCGACGTACGCGCTCGCCTCCGGTTTTGCGATGACGTTGTCCACCGACATCACGGCGCGGGCCGTTGCCCGGAATCACCGTGGAGGGTTCTTCAGCCTTCGGAACCTGATTTCCGGCTGGGTGGCGGTGCTCGCCGGCTTCTTAGTCATCGGCCAGCTTGGTGACGATGGATCGGCGTTTCCCGACAACTACGGCGCGCTGTTCATCGCGGCCGCGGTCACGCTCGCTGTCGCGGTCTTCTTCGAAACCAGGCTGGCCGAGCCGTCACGCCTGGTCGGACGGCCACCACTGATCCGCGCCGGTTTTCCGCTCGCGGACATCAGATACCGCCGGTTCCTGATCTTTCGCATCGCCTTGTCGGCCGTCGCCCTCGCCGACCCGTTCTACATCGTTTACGCGCTCCGGGTCTTGGGCATCGAGCCCGTTGCGGTCGGGTGGTATCTGCTGGCAATGCTGGCGGCGCGGGTTGTCATGCAGCCGCTCTGGGTCGCCTATACGCGGACTCATGGAGCGCGGAACACGCTGCAAGCGGCCGCCCTGCTGCGCCTGCTCATGCCCCTGATCGCGCTGTTGGTGCCATTTCTCATGGATACCGGCCTCTACCGCGACCGCGTCTCCGATTCGCGGGTTCTGGCCACGGCATACGGCGCGATCTTCGTCCTCGCCGGGATGGCACTGGCGGCGCAGGCGGTCGCCAATTGGACTTACTTAGTCGAGATCGCACCGGCTGGTCAGCGCGCGACCTACGTTCGGCCGACCAACGTCATCCTCGCCATCGTTGGCATCGTTCCCGTCGCCGGGGGATGGCTAATCGAGCGGTATGACTTCGACACCCTCTTTCTCACCACCACGGGCATCGCGCTCCTCACGCTCACCCTGAGCGGCGCGCTGACCGCGAGTCTCGCCCAACCCCGGCCGGTGGCGAACGCTTGGCGGGTGCGCAGGGCCCGCGGCTAATCGGCCTTGCCCGGTCCGGCGGAGGCAATTTCCGACCCCACCGCCTCCCGGTATTGCGCGAAGTTTCGGGCGAATGATGCCGCGAGCCGCGCGGCCCGCCGATCATAGGCCTCGACATCCTCCCAAGAGGAACGCGGGCGCAGTATCGACGGCGGCACACCCGGACACGATGCGGGAATCGCCAAGCCGAAGACCGGATCGGTCTCCACTGGCTCGGCGTCCAGCGATCCACCGATGATGGCACGCACGATCGCCCGCGTGTGATCGATAGAGATCCGGTGTCCGATGCCGTACGGCCCGCCCGTCCACCCGGTGTTGACGAGCCACACGTTGGAACCATGCCGTCGGATCCGCTCCGCGAGCAGCTCCGCGTACCGGGTCGGGTGGAGTGGCAAGAAGGGCCCACCGAAGCAGGCGGAGAAGGTCGCTTCCGGCTCATCAACGCCCATCTCGGTACCGGCCAGCTTCGACGTATATCCCGAGAGGTAGTAGTAGATCGCCTGCTCCGTCGTCAGCCGGGCGACCGGCGGCAGCACGCCAAACGCGTCGGCGGTCAGCATGATGACGTTGCTGGGATGCGCGCCCCTTCCGGTTTCCGACGCTCCAGGGATAGCGCTGAGCGGGAACGCCGCGCGGGTATTCTCGGTCAGCGAGGTGTCCCCAAAGTCGACGCGGCGAGTGCGTGGATCGAGGACGACGTTCTCCAAAATCGTGCCGAACTGGTGGCTGGCCGCCCAAATCTCCGGCTCCGCCTCAGCCGACAGATCGATGACTTTCGCGTAGGAGCCGCCCTCGAAGTTGAAGATGCCTTGATCCGTCCAACCATGCTCATCGTCACCGATCAACGTCCGGGTGGCGTCCGTTGAGAGTGTCGTCTTACCCGTGCCGGAGAGGCCGAAGAAGATCGCCGTGTCGCCGCCCGGCCCGGCGTTGGCCGAGCAGTGCATCGTGGCAACGCCCTGCTTCGGCAGCAGATACTGCATGACGCTGAAGATCGACTTCTTGATCTCCCCCGCGTAGCCCGTGCCGGCGATGAGGACGAGTCCCCTGCTCAGGTGGACGACAATCGCGGTTTCGGACCGGGTCTCGAACGCATCCGGGTCCAGGCGCAGCGTCGGCGCGTGGAGGACAGTGAAGTCTGGCGGTCCTCCAGCTTCGCCGTCTGGCTCGATGAAGAGATTCCGGGCGAAGAGGGTGCACCAAGCTGTCTCGGAGACTACCCGGACTCGGAGGCGGTACATCGGGTCAGCGCCCGTCCACAGGTCGGCGCCGAACGTCTCTTGACCAGCTAGGTGCTCGGTGAATCGCGCGTAGAGCCGCTCGAACGCCTGCTCGGGGTAGGACTTGTTGACCGGTCCCCACCAAACGTCATCGCGCGTCGCCGGCTCCTCGACGATGAATTTATCCTCGGGCGACCGCCCGGTATGCTCACCGGTCGTGACCGCCAGCGCGCCGGACGCCGTCAGGGCCCCTTCCTCACGCTGGATCGCTCGCTCAATCAGCTCGACCCGGCCTGGATTCCGATGCGCGGCACCTACCGGCGCCTCCTTGACGTGCACCTCACACCCCCTTGCTGTCGCTCCCGCCGCGGGGTCGCCATGTCCAACCGCTCGCGCGCCTCATTCGCCGGCGGCCATCTCGGCCCGGAGATCCTCGTCCTCCTCATCGACCACGACCGTCCGGCTCTGCTCGCGCAGGAACTGCTGGACGTAGTACGGTCCGAGCCCGCCCTTACCCGAGCTACCGCTCCCCTTCCAGCCGCAGAACGACTGACAGCCCGGCCAGGCACCGGTCGTTGCCCCACCTTTTCGGTTCGCGTAGACGACACCCGCCTCGATGCCGTCGAAGAAGCGCTCGATCTCACCCTTGTCCTCGGTGAAGATTCCCGCTGTCAGCCCATACTCCGTATCGTTCGCAAGCTCGAGCGCCTCGTCCAGCGAATCGACCGGCGCTACTGCCACGAACGGCAAGAAGAGCTCTCGCTTGAACAGCTCATGATCGACTGGCAGACCGTCGACGACGGTTGGCGCCACGAAGGCGCCTCGATCATAGCCTTCGCCGGTCAGCCGCTCACCGCCAGCCCGGATCGTCCCTTCCTTCGCGCTGGCGACCGCATGCTGGAATCGCTCGACCGCTCTCTCATCGATCACCGGGCCGAGGAACGTTGCGCGGTCTGCCGGATCGCCGATCTTCAACTCGCTCGCCCGGGCCATCAGCCGCTCGATGAAGTCGTCGTAGACCGGCCGCTCGACATAGACGCGCGAGCAGGCTGAGCACTTCTGGCCGGAGAAGCCGAACGCCGACCGCGCCACCCCCTCAACCGCCTTATCAAGGTCGGCGTTCCTCGTCACGATCGTCGGGTTCTTACCACCCATTTCGGTGATACAGGGCTTGGGGAAATCGGTGCTGAAGCTCTTGAAGAGGTCCATGCCGACTTCCTTCGACCCCGTGAAGATCACGCCATCCACGTCTAGATGGCTGCTGAGCGCCTCCCCAACGACGGCGCCGGAACCGGTGACGAAGTTGAAGGCGCCGCCTGGCACACCGGCGTCGAGGTAGCACCGTGCCAGCTCGTAACCGGAGATTGGCGTCGCACTCGCCGGCTTAAAGACCACCGTGTTGCCCGCGACCAGCGCCCCGGACGACATGCCCGCCGACAGCGCGTGCGGGAAATTGAACGGGGCCAGCACGGCCCAGACCCCAAACGGCCGCAGAACCGAGCGATTCCGTTCCGCTGGATCGAGCGATTCCAACTCTTGGACGAACCCGCGATGCTCCTCCATCTGACGCGCGTATTCGTCGATGAGGTCGGCGCCCTCCTCCACCTCGCCAATCGCCTCGGCCCGGTTCTTTCCCGACTCAAGGATCAGCAACGACGACATCCGGAACTTCCGCTCCCGGATGATCTCGGCGGCTCGCCGCATGATCGCGACGCGTTCCTGGTACGGACGGCCGGACCAGGCAGGATAGGCCGCCTTCGCGGCCGCCACCGCGTCGTCGACATCGGCTTGGGTGCCCGACGGAAACGTGCCGAGCAGCACATCACGATCCGACGGGGCGCGCACCTCGAACGTGGGCCGGCCTTCTCGCTCCTGGCCTGCGATGAGCATGGGATAGGCGCGTCCTAACTCGGCGCGCACCTCCTCCAGCGCCACGTCGAATGCCTGGTGCATCTGCTCCATCTGCTCGTCGGTGGCGGTATAGGTGATCTTCGGCGCGGTCGCGACCATCGTCTTCTCCCTCCACTCCGGCTATCTTCTAGCCGCCGCTATCTCCATCTGCATCAGCTCGATCTGGTTGCCGAACGGATCGAAGACGAACCTCCGGGGACGGCCAGGGATCTCAATCGTCTCCTCAACCGTAATGCCCTTCGCCGTGAGCTGGTCAGCGAAGGCCGCGATGTCGTCGATCTGCAAGCACAGATGTTGACCCATCACACGCTCCGTCGGCCCCTTCTCGGCATAGAGATGCACCTCGTCTCCATCCTCACTCGCCTGGAACCAGAGGACCGCGACCCCATGCAGCGACGGGGGAACCGGAAGCTCGTTCATCCCTAGGGCGCCTGAATAGAACTCCCGCGCTTCATCAGCTCGATCCGGTGGAATGGGCACGCTGACATGCTGCAATCGAAGAACTCCGGCCATCGGCGACCTCCTACCCGCTCACGCGGTGTCACTCGCTCATGTGAGACACAATCTCCTAGGGACATTGCCGCATAGCCCGTGCCGCTTGTCCAGAGCAAAACCAGCCGACTGCTTGCGTGTGGCCGGAGGCACGGCGATGATTAGGCCTGTGGTGCACGGGGACCGACCGTGCGATCCCAGTAATCGAGAAGGCAAATCGGATGCCAGACGAACCCCGGTTTCCCAACCTTCACATCAGCCGCCATCCGCTCGTGCGCCATAAGCTGACGTTGATCGCCGACGAGCGCACCGACAGCAAGCTCTTCCGAGAGCTTGTCCGAGAAGTGACCCCGCTTCTTCTCTACGAGGCGACAGCCGATCTCGTGGAGGAGGCTGTATGGTATAGCACGCCGCTGGAGGAGACAGCGGGCAGCAAGATCGCCGCCCGCATCGGCATCGTCCCGATCCTGCGGGCAGGACTCGGGATGGTCGATGCCGCGCTTGACACGCTCCCGCGGAGCCGGGTCTGGCACCTCGGCATCTACCGGGACGAGACGACCCACCAGCCAGTCAGCTACTATAACCGTCTGCCCGAGCGGTGCCCCGACGACTTGGTCATCATCCTCGATCCAATGCTGGCCACCGGCGGGTCGGCGGCCGGCGCGACCGCCGTCCTCAAACGATGGGGAGCGCCTCACATTAAGTTCGTCGGGCTGAAGGCCGCGCCCGAGGGCGTTGCCCTGATGCTAGAGCAACACCCCGATGTCCCAATTTACACCGGCACGCTCGACCGGGAGCTCGATGCGAATTGCTTCATCCGGCCGGGGCTCGGAGATGCCGGCGACCGTCTCTTCGGCACATCCTGATGGGGCTCAGGGCTTCGATGAGGTAGTTTCAACTGTCTCATGGATTGCGGCTCTCACGAGGAGGACCGGGCAGTGCCCAGCACGAACCAACTGTTCCGCCACACTGCCGAGCAACACGCGCGCGACTCCTCCCCGTCCCCGGCTGGACATCACGACCACATCATCGGGCGCGGTCTCACGGATGATCGCGCCCGCCGCCGGACCCCGCAGAACCCGATGCGAGACAATGAGATCACCATGCTGTTTCAGCACCGTGTCCTGGACCTCTGTCAACACGCGCTCTGCCTCTTGCTCCATTTCCTCCAGCAATTCACCCACTTCGAACTCCCATCCAGGGTTCATGCCGATGGCCGAACCCGACCGGGGAAGATCGACAGCCATCATCAATGTGAGCGGCACCCCGAGGCGGTGGGCGAGGTCGGCGGCAACCGGCAGCGCGCGCTTTGATAGATCCGATCCATCGACCGGCACGACCAGCCGCTTGATCGTCGCCCGCCCGCCAGCGTCGGTTTGAGGTTCTTGCCCCTCCGCCACGCGCACGATCATGACCGGCGGCCCCGGCGAGCGAGCGACCTGATCCGCAACACTGCCGAACGTCCAGCGTCCGGCAGCTCCGCGGCCATGGCTAGACATCACCAGCAGATCGGCCTCCACCTCCTCGGCGACCGCGCCAATCTGCTTCGCGGGATCACCGACCCGCACCAGATGCGTGAGTTGGACTGGCACCGTCCCCTCCACCGTCATCCCAAGGGCCAGCAGTTCTTCCTTTGCCTGTTTGATCGCCTTGCGGGTCAAATCTTCTGAACTCTCGGTAACCCGGCCGACCAGGTTGCGTATTGGCTCCTCCTTCTCGATGACCATGAGAAGGATGATTTCAGCACCCTCTTCTGAGGCCAGGGCGAGCGCGTAGGGTAACGCCCGCGCCGAGACCGCCGAGCCATCGCTAGGGACCAGGATCATCATGCCGGGTGCCGCTTGCCCTCCCATCTTGGTCATCCTCCTACTAACGCTGCATCAAGCACACCCTTTGCCATTCCTAGGGCGACCGGTGAGACCGAATGCTGCTTCCCACCCTATCGGCACTAACTATTCAGCCCTTCGAATAGGCTACCCCTCGGCTACCCCCGTCGGGTTAGCGGCGGCCTGCCCGCGCTCATCGTCATCGAGGCTACGCTGCCCACCGCACGCTGGGCGAAGGTTCCGCCGATCATGAGGCCCAGCAGCAAGAACCCCACCGCAACGGTCGCGTGCGCCAAACTCACCGCGCCGGCTGCATTGCCGCCGAAACCCTTCCATGCCCAACCACCGGCACCGAGGAGGATTCCGCTACCCAGCAACCCGAGTTGAAATCCGACCAGACGGGGCCAGCGAAGCGGTCGCCCGGCAAAGCGCGGCACCAGGTAATAGGCTACACCGGATATCAGGAAGCCGGCCCCACCGAAAAGATTCAGCATGGCGTGAGCTAATCGCAAATGGGCTCCGAGGACCGGATTGATCGCGAACGCGGCGCCGAGCATCACGCCGCTGGTCAGTATCAGCGCGGCTCCCGCAAATCCGATAGCGGTCGATTTGGGCAGTCCAGGCAGCATTGGCGCTATCGTCACCGAGAAAAGGACCACGCTGGCCGCCAACAGTGGCCCAGCGACAAGGAAGAGCGCCTGCCAGCCGGTTGCCAGCGCGATCAACATGAGCGGGAGACCCGTGGTGACGATCAGCAAGTGGACGCGGATGGCCCGGAGCGAACCTCAGCGGCGCCCGGACCACCTACCTAAGACGTGATAACTGACGCCGGCGGCCATCGAGAGGAAGAATCCAACGAGCATGGCGTGGGCCCACACGAGCTCCCAACGCCCGCCCGGCAGCTGGAAGAGGCTGTTCAACATCCCCGCGCCAA
>DASYWB010000445.1:0-4239 GCA_035936495.1 Thermomicrobiales bacterium | reverse complement strand
GGATGAACGAGTACCTGTTCGAGGACCGTGACCCGCGCTCGCTGGAGCGGATCGCCCGATCCGCGGATTGTGACGTGCTCGTCTTTGGCCACACGCATCGGCCGTGGATGCGCGAGATCGGCGGCGTCCTCTTCGTCAACGGGGGCAGCGCCGGCAAGGCCAAAGACGGCGACCCTCGTGCCGCCTGGGCGCTGTTCGAGGTCGCGGCCGGGAAGCCAGTGAACGCTGAGATCCGGCGGGTTGAATACGACATCCCAAGTATGGCCGCCGCGATCCGGGCGGCGGATGGGTTGCCCGACCATTACGCGCGTGACCTGGAGACCGGTTGAGCCGCCTAACGGCGTCTCGGTTCTCACGGTAAACGTGGAGCATTGCGCTCGGAAGCCACTGTTTCCGGGCTTACTCAGATTGCCGATCGTAGGTGGTCATCGACCCCTGAAGCACCTCGGCGCTCGTATCGAAGAGCACTTGGGCGTTCGGCTCATCGTTCTTGCCAACATTCTCACGAACTGATGCATCACCTAGCCGAGCACGCCTTTGACCTTGGCCGTTTGAAAATCTTTGCCAAGTCCCGAGTCGCTGACCATGCGAGCAACCTACTGCGGCATCAGGACCGATATGGCCATGGAGAGGACAGTATCATCGAGACATGATCACAGATTCACTCTGGGCCGCGTCAAGATCGACATCCTTGACTATCCTCCGTTTCGCGACCACGGGCCGCGGGCACAACGCGCCGTGCAGGTGACGGGAGACGATGGTGTTGAACAGTGGCTGATCGCGTGATAGATGCCGAAGATGTGGAACCCAGCGCACAGCGGGGACCGATTGGCGACGTGGTTCAGGTGGCGCTGAAGCTCGGGTTCACCGCGTTCGGCGGGCCGGCGGCGCACATTGCCATGCTGCGGGAAGAGGCGGTCATCCGGCGACGGTGGTTGAGCGAGCAATACTTCCTCGATCTGGTTGGAGCAACCAACCTCATCCCCGGGCCAAACTCGACCGAGATGGTCATTCACACCGGTTATTTGCGGGCCGGCTGGCGCGGATTGATCGCCGCCGGGACGCTCTTCATCCTGCCGGCAGCCGTCATGGTGCTGGCACTTGCCTGGGCATATGTCCGGTACGGCTCGCTACCCGCAGCCGAGTGGCTGCTCTACGGCATCAAGCCGGTCATCATCGCGGTCGTGGGACAGGCGCTGTGGGGGCTCGCGCGAACGGCGCTGAAAGGGCCTCTCCTCGTGGCGCTTGGCGCCGGGGCGCTAGCGCTTTACCTGCTTGGCGCCAACGAGATCGCCATCCTCTTCGGGGGAGCGCTGCTCGTCTTTGCCGTCGAGATGGCCCGTCGGTTCGGTCGACGGCCGCCCGGTGCCGCCGTGGTAACGCTCGCTGGGCTGCCACTCCCCGCCCTGCCTATTCTCGCCGCACCGGCGGCCGAGCCAGTCAGCCTGGGGTTGCTCTTCCTCCTCTTTCTGAAGATCGGCGCCGTTCTCTATGGCAGTGGCTATGTGTTGTTGGCCTTCTTGCGCAACGACTTCGTCGTCCGCACCGGATGGCTGACAGACCAGCAGTTGTTGGATGCCATCGCCATCGGGCAATTCACACCCGGGCCCGTCTTCACGACCGCCACCTTCGTCGGTTACGTGGTGGCAGGTTTTCCCGGCGCTATCTTAGCGACGGTTGGCATCTTCCTTCCGTCCTTTGTGTTCGTTGCACTGCTCCATCCCCTGGTCCCACGGCTTCGCAAATCTCCGTGGACGGCGGCGTTGCTCGATGGAGTCAACGTCGCGGCACTCGGGTTAATGGCTGCTGTCGCCTGGCAGTTAGGACGTGACGCGATCCTGGACTGGCTCACGGCACTACTGGCCATCGTGGCAGTCATACTGCTGATCCGTTACCGGGTCAACTCCGTCTGGTTGGTCCTCGGGGGTGGTCTGATTGGCCTGACCTACCAACTGCTGATCGCATAACCGGCGGAGAAGGGGGCCGCTAAAACCGCCGTGCTCCATTGACCGGCAGGCGAACGGCATAGAGCGAGGTCGTGCCGCAGATGAAGAGCCGGTTGCGTTTCGCGCTACCGAACTCGACGTTGGCAACTTTCTCTGGCACCCGTACCTTGCCCAGCAGCGTCCCATCCCGGTGGTAACAGTGGACTCCGTCGCCGGCACTGGTCCAAATCCGGCCGGCGTCATCAAGGCGAAAGCCGTCGAACGCGCCGACCGTGCATGTGGCGAAAACGCTGCCGCCCGATAGCGAGCCGTCACCGGCTACGGCGAAGACGCGGATGTGGCGTGTGTGCGGGCCACCGGTGTCGGAGACGTAAAGATGCTGTTCATTGGGCGAGAAGGCGAGGCCGTTGGGGCGGTCGAAGTCGTCGGCGACGATCTTGACCGCGCCGGACGATGGGTCGACGCGGTAGACGTGGCAGGCACCGATCTCACTCTCGCCACGATGCCCTTCGTAGTCGGACTCTATCCCATAGGCGGGGTCGGTGAACCAGATCGAGCCGTCCGAGTGTACGACGACGTCGTTCGGACTATTGAATCGCTTGCCCTCATAGCGGTCCGCGATCGATGTCACCGAACCATCGTGCTCGGTGCGGCTGACCCGCCGGCCGCCGTGCTCGCAACTGACGAGGCGGCCCTCCCGGTCGACGGTATTACCATTGGTATACCCGGCAGGCTGGCGAAACACGCCCGTCACACCAGTCGTCTCGTCCCAGCGCAAGAGGCGATCATTCGGGATGTCGCTCCAGACGAGATAGCGGCCCGCCGCGAAGGAGGCTGGCCCCTCGGCCCAAGCGCAACCTTCGTAGAGACACTCGACCTTGGCGGTCGTTTTAACGAGAGGCGCGAACCGCTCGTCGAGAATATCGAAGTCGATGTCGGCCATGACGTTCCTCCCGTCTCGTCGGAGATACTTAGCTGAGGTTTCAAGTGCGTTAGCCAGTTTGCATCGGCGTTCGGCGGCGGCATCCTACCAGGGGCTTCTCTTACGGAACGTTTGATCTCGCGGAGGCGAGGTAATGACGAAAGCGATTCTTGGTGACGCCGTCGAGGTCACTCCGGTGCCACGCCTAGCTCGTGCGCGGCGCGAGACAGCGCGGCCAGATGCTCCGCAGGTGTCGTGAACCCATTGCCCATCGTGCTGAGGCAGAGGTGCGTGGCGCCGAGTGCACGCCAGCCGTCGAGGAAGGTGCGCCAGGCCTCCGGATCACCCCGGCCGACGTTGAGCTGTGGCTCGAGGCCAATGGCATCCGGGTCGCGACCGGCCTCGACCGCGTACGCACGCAAGCGTCTCACGGCATCACGCATGGTCTCGTTCGGTTCGCGCCACGGGAACCAGCCGTCTCCGATCCGCCCGACGCGGCGCAGGGTCGCCTCCGCGTAGCCACCGATCCAAACCGGAATCGGGCGTTGGACCGGCAACGGATTGATGCCAGCCTCGATGACGCGTTCCCAGCGGCCCTCGAAGGAGACTGACGGCTCGGTCCAGAGGGCGCGCAACAGGGCGATCTGCTCCTCGCTCCGGGCGCCCCGATCACCGAAGGTCTTGCCGAGCCCGTCGTACTCGACCTTGTTCCAGCCCACACCCACGCCGAGCCGGAGCCGCCCGCCGCTGAGCACGTCGACCTCCGCGGCCTGCTTGGCCACCAGCGCCGTCTGCCGCTGCGGCAGGATCAGGACGCCGGTGACCAGTTCCAGATTGGTCGTCACGGCCGCGACATACCCGAGCAGCACGAAGACCTCGTGGAATGGGTGCGCAAGGTTGTAGGCACCGGTCCAACCGGGCCGGCTGGTGAGGTCGGCGCTGAGGACGTGGTCGTAGACAAGGATGTGGCGGAAGCCAAGGCTTTCGACTGTCTGTGCGTAGTCGCGAATCGCGATAGGATCGTTGCTGAATTCGGGCTGCGGAAAGGTCACTCCGATGCGCACGTCGCTCTCCCTTGCTCGTGTCGATAACCGCGGACACTCTGATACCTCTCATGATCGCATGGAACCAGGGAGCCGATCACGCTCCCGGATTCACGTACCCCATAACCGCCTCCATCGCCAGCTTTCCGCATGAACATGAGATGCCGAGCGGTATTAGCGATGTCGTTGACATACCTTTGATGCGGGCCATAGAATGCGCTCCAGTCGCACATAGTACTTTTAGTCGCGACATCCCTTGGTGCCGACTACCGGGGACGCGTGACAGTGACACCTTTGCATCCACGTTACTGGAAGTCTGTCTCTCGTG
>DASYWB010000444.1:0-2829 GCA_035936495.1 Thermomicrobiales bacterium | reverse complement strand
CCGGCAGGACGACGAACGGCGATTCGCCGCTGTCGGTCATCAGCCCGTCAGTGATGCGGAACGTCTCTGATAGAGGTCGTCCACCGTCCCAAAACCGGAAAAGATCGTAGGCGGTGTAGTGCTCCCAGTTATAGGTGTAGTCCGGGAGCTGGCCAGGACCAAAGAGCAACAGCCCGAGCGCCGCGAGATAGAGCAACCCGGCGGTGACCCAGCCGCGAGAGACCCGCGGGGAGATGGCGCTTTTCCAGACTCTGGCTAATGTGTTGGGATATCGTCCGATCGGGCTCGGCCCGCTTCGAGCCGGCGTATTACATGCAACACCGGGGCTTGCAGCCTCGCGGGGCGGGGACGGGAGTACTCCTTCCTGACAGCACCTATCCGGATTCCGTGTTCCACCGTGGCCGGGGAGCCCCGCGACGTGCCGGGTCGTGGCGTTTCGCTCGTTCTCCACCGCGTCTCCACGCCGCAACACCGCCATGGATCCTCTGGTTCCCTCCTCTACACCGGCACGGTGCCCGTGATGCTATGTCCGGGGTGGCCGGCGTCCAAGATAGACGAGCGCGGTCCCCGCTAGCGCGACGATCACGCCGATGATGACCCATTCCCATTGCCCAGTGGCGAAGCTCCTGCCGGGGAACCGGTTGAATCCCTGTAAGACCCAGATGATCCCCAAGAGCGACAGCAAAAATCCAGCGATCAATTGTCCCGTCGGTCGCATGCGCAGGTGCCTCCTCGTGTTAACTTGCTCAGATCCGCGAAGAGCGCGGCGACATCCATGTCGGGTCCGGCAGCGCCCGTGACCCCGGCTGCCTCGGAGCACGGGTCGGTATCCACCTGTCGTCCTCGAGGGCGTGGACCAGCGGCATCCGCGCCACGGGATCGGCCAGCCAGTACTCGCGGATGCCGCCCCACGCGTAAATGGCGTATAGACGACCCAACAGCTCCTCGTGTATAGGAATTGGTGACGGCGACATAAGCAGCTCTCCACCGACGATCTCGTACCGCTTGCCGTCGTCCGGCATCTGGATCAGGTCGTCGTAGGTCAGTGGTCGCGTGGTGATGGACATCGCCGCCCCTCCTCGGCTATCCACCCCATTCTAAACGCATGCGTATACCCTCTTGACGAAGGTGCTGCCGAGCCCTAAAGTCAGGACTGGCGGGATGATCCCTATGGTCACCACCCAGGCCTGCCGAACGTGCGACCCGTGAGAGGAGCGTCTATGCACACCATGCTAATCCTTGCCCTCGCCGTCGCGGTGCCCCACGGGCAGGCCTGATCCTGGAAGTGTGCATCTGGTCGTCTCTGGCCGGAAGACTCTATGCGTGTGAGCCATCATGGCCGTGCGCCGTGTAGATAGCGCTTAACCACGCGTTCCTAACATCCGCCCCAACCCGTTGCCGCGCCGCGGCACAAGAGGATCCGTTCGCTCGCTAACCGGCGTGCTGGGAGAGCGGTGTGCCATCACGCCGCCCCTCCCCCATGCGCAATCAGCGGGCTAACCCGTTCCGCGCTTCGCCATGCCCTCCATATGAGCGAAAGCCGCCCGTCACCCACGAGGTTATAGACACCGTCGCCACGGTTTGGCGCCTTCGCTAGGTATCACGCTCGCTACGGCTTAGGTAGGGCGATTAAGCAGATTGGCCGATGTATTAGACGTGTCAGCTCCCTAGAGTCGGGGCATGGGCAAGGGAGTTCCGCGGTCCCAAGCCCCGAGCGGTTAGGCAGCAGATAGCGCACCACCGACAAAACGAAAGGATGCCTACATGAAGACCCTGATCCTTGTCGCGATCGCCGTCGTTTTCCCGATCCCATCCCGACTCGATATCGCGCCAACTCGCGGCCCATGGCCGCGACCCCAAGGGAGACAACCATGCCACCATTACGTCAAGATGAGCTCGATCTGGCCCTGGAATGGCCGGATGAGGCCCAACCTCGTCATGCGTCCCGCCATTCCCAGCAGACCAACCGGCAAACCCGCGATACGCAACGTGCCCCTAGCCGATCGCCGCGCGATCGGGCACGTCCCTGGGCGAAGCCGCGACGCGACGACGGTCAAGAGTCGTTCAAGTGTCGCCAATGCCGGACGTTCGTCGGTCCGACCGTCTCCGGCGGACGCCATCGCAACCATTGCCCGCTGTGCCTGTTCAGCCGCCACGTCGATGGAGATCGTCCTGGTGATCGAGCAAGCACGTGCGGAGCCCTGATGGCGCCCGTCGGCACGTTCTATCGTCCGAACGGCGAGCAAGTCATCCTCCACCGCTGCCTCGGCTGCGGTCTGGAGCGTCACAACCGCATTGCCGCCGACGATAACGGGGTGCCACTCCTGCGCCTGCCGTTAGTCCCGGCACGGACAAGCCGCAAGCACCCGCTGGAGGAGGTGGATGCCATCGACTGATCCTGATCCAGGATACAGGTTACGGGTTTGCCGCGAAACGGCCGTCTCCCCAACCCCTCCCGCGCACTGCCGGGAGGGGTTGGCTCCCCGCGTGCAGCGGGGGCCATCCTTCGACAACGCCCCGATTAACCTCCCGCCCGCTTCGTCGCCCACCGCATCAGCCCCATCGCCGCCATGTACGAGGGCGTCGCCGCTTCCAACGCATCGAGCATCGCCGGCGTCCCGTCCAGATCCTTGGCCATCCGCGTATGCAGGCGGTCGGCCAGCGCGGCCTGCTCGGCGCCCTCGCGACGTGTGTGCTCTCCCATGTCGAGAAACTCGCGTAGGTTTTGGTCTAACCGCTCGAGGTGCGTATCCACGTCCTCGAAGGCACCGAAGTGGGTCAGGCAGAGGCGGCGGGCCGCGAGACCGCGCAGCCGCTCGATGCTGATCG
>DASYWB010000443.1:0-1529 GCA_035936495.1 Thermomicrobiales bacterium | reverse complement strand
GGCACGGTCCTCTAGCGGAACGATCCGGAGGGATCACAAGAGGAGACAGGGGCCGGTTGCTCCGTCGGGAGCGTGGCCATACGCGCGGGCCAACCTCGTGTTGACCCAGGAAAGGAGGGATCAATGACCGAGACCTATGAGCGGACGACACCTCGTGAAGACGTGCCTGAACCAACACACGCCGAGTCACCTCCAATTGACGCGGACGAGAGCGGGGCCCTGGCAATCGGGCTTATGGTGGCGATCGTCATCATGGTGGCGCTCCTGACCCTTGCGCTCTTCATCTCGATTCCGTAGCGGACCCAGGTAGTTGCCGACGTGTCCCGCTTCGGGAACCGGTAATCACCAGCGCGCAACGACACCAACCACCCCCACGCCAGGTTGACGTGGGGGTGGCCTGTGCCTTGGGAGAGATGCGGCTGGACCTGCCTCGATCAGGAGCCGAGGAGGTCGACCTTGGTGATCGCGCCCTCGTTGGCCTGCTCCACCAGCGCCGCGTACTTCGCCATCACGCCATCCGTGTAATGCGGGGCGGGCGGCCTCCAGTCCCGCAGGCGCGCCTGGATCTCGTCGTCCGACAACTCGACGTTCATCTGCCGGTTGTCGGCATCGATGACGATGATGTCGCCCTCGTGGATCGCGGCGATCGGGCCGCCGACCTGCGCTTCCGGTGCGACGTGCCCGATCATCAGGCCGCGCGTCGCGCCGCTGAACCGGCCGTCGGTGATCAGGGCCACATTCTTCAGCCCCTGCCCAACCAGCCCGGCCGTGACGCCGAGCATCTCCTGCATGCCGGGACCGCCGCGCGGACCCTCGTACCGGATCACGACAACATCGTCTTCGACGATCTTCCGCTCCAGCACCGCCGCGTGGGCGGCCCGCTCGGAATCGAAGACGCGGGCCGGGCCACGATGATACGTATGCTCGTACCCGAACAGCTTGACCACCGCACCGTCCGGCGCGATGTTCCCCTTGAGGATGTTGAGCCCACCCGATGCCTTGATCGGGTCGCCCGCCGCGCGGACCACGTCCTGCCCCTCGGTCTCGACCGCCAGCGCCGCTTCCTCGGCCATCGTGCGCCCGGTTGGTGTCGGCCGGCTTCCATCGAGGAAGCCACCCTCGACGAGGCGCTGGGCAACGAGCTGGATGCCGCCCGCCTTGTCAAGATCAGCGGCGGCGTACCTCCCGCCCGGCATCAGGTCGGCGATGATCGGCGTTCGCCGGGAGATCTCGTCGAAGTCTTCGATCGTCAGCGCCACCCTCGCCTCGCGGGCGAGCGCCAGGAGATGCAGCACGGAATTGGTCGATCCACCGCTGGCGGCGACGCCGGCGATCGCGTTCTCGAACGCGGCGCGGGTCAGGATGTCGAGCGGCCGGACGTTGCGGGAGAGCAGGTCCATGATCAGCTCGCCCGCCTTGCGGCCGATCTCGTCCTTGCGCGGATCGATGGCCGGTGCAGAGGCCGTCCCGAGGGGCGACATGCCAAGGAACTCCATCGCCATCGCCATCGTGTTGGCAGTGTATTGTCC
>DASYWB010000442.1:0-8576 GCA_035936495.1 Thermomicrobiales bacterium | reverse complement strand
GCTCTTCTAGCTCAAGCCACTCGATGAGTGGAACACCACGCCGATAGAGCATCTCAACATGCAGGTTATGGTGCCAGATGGGTACCGGCTGCGGCTCGACGCTGGTGTTGTCCGCCCCAAGTACGGCCATGCCTTGATCGTAGAGCCAGACCGCCGCATCGACGCTCAGACCCGGCTGGCCAGCAATAAATTTGGCGGGATCTCCGTACTCTCGCATCTTGCCGGTCCGGACGAGGACTGCATCACCTGATTGGATCGCCAGGCCGCGCTTGTCCAGCGCCCGTTGCACATCTTCAACCGGGATCTCCTCGAAATCCGGAAGCTGATCGACGCCCCGGTCGGCGGCGACGTCGAGGAAGACACCGCGGGTCATGATCGGCTTCATGTCTTCGATGGCCTGGCTGCGCCAGCCGAAATCCCCTTCGGCCTCTTCGCACGTCGCTCCGCCGTAGACATGCCCGTTCAACTGGCAATGGGAGAGCGCGTCGATATGCGTGCCGACATGCGGGGTTCCCATGATCAGCTCCGTGCTGAACGTGGTTCCTCCCCAATCCTCGCCGGGGTTGATATCGCGCGTCGTCCGATGACGGAGCACCTGGAACGGCGCAAAGATGTCGTCACCGCCACCACGCGGCATCTCGCGGCTGAGCACTGAGCCAAGATCGACAATCTCGCCTGAACGCGCGAGCCCGATCGCGTTCAATGTCTCCGCGGGGGAGATCCGGGCCAGCGAGCCCTCGGGATGGTTATCGAGCGGCGTTGGGTCACGGTATGGCGTCGTCGCGTCGGTCATGGTTCGTCGCCCCTCTCGCCTGGGAATCGCGCGCAAGTCAGCCTGACACCACGAGGACATTCGCATACGGGGTCGTGTCACCGGTGCGAATCGTCGCGCGGCCCTCGGTCGCGAGCCTCTTCAGTTGCAGGTGACTCAGCGTCTCCAACGGGATCGCGCCCAAGAGGTCTTGAAGCTGCTTGACGAGACCGGGGCTGACCTGCTCCATCTCCTCGGCAATCACCACCCGGTCGATGCTGAACTCGGCCTGGACCGCCTTGAGGACATCGAGCACGGTTGGCTGCCCCGCCACGAGGGTGAGATCGATGCGCTCCGGGCCTTGAGGCACCGGAAACCCCGAGTCACAGATGGTGAAATAGTCGGTATGGCCGCTACTGGCCAGCAGGTGGCAAATGGCCGGGTTCAAGATGCCGCTGCGTTTCATGTGATTACTCCTGGCCGCTCGACTGGCTTGGAGGCGGCCAAGGCAACCCAGCCCGCTTGTAGACCGCGCGCTTTTGGTCTAACGTCACCCGCTCCCGGAAACCGGGCGCCGGGCGCTTGAAGTAGATCGGCCCTCCGCCCGAGACCAGCTCCCAGCCGTCCGCACCGAGCGCATTCAGCTCCGTGATTGGCATGTCCGGCTGTTCGAGCCGGAGATATTCCCAACCGGGTTGTTCGCCGTGCATGTTGACATCTCCTGTCACCGGTCGCCGCCAGCTCGGCGACCACATCCCGCCGGGTCTGCCAGCCATCGATACGGGGATTGCGATTAGCGCCCAGACCAAGTAGGCAGCCACCGACCAGGGAGTCGCACGGTAGCGAGGGAGTGAGCGGCTGTCAAGAGCACGTCCATGAACGTTGAAAACACCGCGAAGCTCGCCCCGGCTTCGGGAGACGAGCTTCGCGGTTTTGACCAGCACGTTTATTCGGATAGTGAAGGGACGAGAGGGCGTGGATCAGGCCACGGTTTGGAGCAGTAGTGACCGTTCTCCCTGGCGGGGTCGGGCCCGGTTGCTCTCAACGCTCGTGCTCTCGGCGGAGATCAGAACCAAGTCATCTCCAATTCGCGCGATCCGGTCAGCGCTGATCGACTCGCGATTCTGGCGCAAGTGGCCGGAGGTCACGTCGATCCCTGATAGGCGATACGATCCCTGCTCGAAGTGAATCGCCGCCATCTGCCCAACCTCCTCGCCGGTATCAGTCATTACCTTGCGTTTGAGCAGCTCGTCTAATTCGACCAACCCGTTGCACTTGTCCCCCACCGCCATCTCGCAGCTGACCGCCGACGCGCCGGTGATGGTTACCGCGTCGGGACCAATCGCGTGGACGTCCGTCACGTCGACAAGGTTAACGGACTTGCCGCCGAACAGTCCGCCTCCCGATTTGAATGAGAAGGCGACGACCCGCTTTCGTTCCGGATCAAGGTACACATGCTCGACCGCTCCCAACTCGGTTCCATCGGCGAGACTGACGACGCTCGTGCCCTTGACCAGTTTCGTACTCATGCTCTGCCTCATCTCACTAAGGTCGCGTACGTACGCGGGGCAGCGAGGACATTAAGGCAGATTCCGTGCCACGCTGTCAAGGGGGCGAGGGGTACCGGGCTGCGGGGAGGCGGATGATCGTAGGGATGCACGGCGATGCGCCCGATATCCGGCCGCGATAGTAGGCCGAGCACGGGCTGATCCCTGAAACCGGGTTGGCCCTGAACCGGGCGCATGGCATGCGCCGCTACGGAACAGGGTGATGCTATCGTCCTCGCCGTCTCTCGTGCCGCCTCAGTCCGCCGCCTGCTCCTCGCCGCGCCATTGCATGGCGTGGAGCTGGAAGTAGACGCCGCGGTGGGCGAGGAGTTCCTCGTGGGTACCTTGCTCGATGATGCGACCTTGGTCGAGGACGACCACCTTGTCGGCTTCGCGGATCGTGCTCAGGCGGTGGGCGATCACGAACGAGGTCCGGCCCTGCAATAAACGGTGCAACGCTACCTGGATGATCCGTTCCGTCTGAGTGTCGATGCTGCTGGTCGCCTCGTCCAAGATCAGGATGCGGGGATCGGCCAGCAAGGCCCGGGCGAAGGAGAGCAGTTGCCGCTGCCCGACCGACAGGCTCAGACCGCGCTCCTGGACCGGCGTGTCGTAGCCTTCCGGCAGCTTCGAGATGAACTCGTGCGCTCCCACGTCGCGGGCGGCGCGCTCGACCGCCTCGTCGGAGGCATCGGGCCGGGCAAAGCGGATGTTGTCTCGCACCGTGCCACCAAAGAGGAAGGTGTCTTGGAGGACCATCCCGACCTGGGAGCGGAGTGAATCCTGCGTCACATCCCGGAGGTCATACCCGTCAATCGTGATCGCGCCGTCCCAGACGTCGTAGAAGCGCATCAGCAGGTTGATCATCGAGCTCTTCCCGGCACCAGTCTCGCCGACGAACGCGACCGTTTCGCCGGGTTCGACGCTCAGGTTGATCCCGTGCAGGATCTCGGTCGGGCCGTAGCCGAAGCGGACATTATCGTAGCGAACGGCGCCTTTGATGGGTGGCAGAGGCTTCGCGTCCGGCTTGTCGCGCACGTCCGGCTCGACGTCGAGGACCTCGAAGATACGCTCACCAGCGGCCATCGAGGCTTGCATGGTGTTGTACTGCTGGCTGAGATCCCGGATCGGCTCGAAGAACCGGTCAACAAGGACGATGAACAGCGTGAGCTCGCCGAGGGTCATCTCGGTATTGAAGACAAGCCGGCCGCCGGCAAACAGGACCACCACGACCGCGGTTGCGCCGATCAGGATCACAATCGGAAGCAGCAGAGCGCCAAGCCGGGCCGCGTCGACAGTCGCGACGAGGTTGGCGTGATTGAGCGCTTGAAATCGCTTTCGCCGCCCTTCTTCCCGCCCAAACGCCTGCATCACGCGCATCCCGGCAATGCTCTCGGCGAGGTTGGCATTGACAGCGCTGATCGTCCGCCTCGTTGTCCGGTAGGTCTCAACGGCTCGGACACGCCACTTCTTCATCACGAGAATCATGATCGGCATCGCGATGAACGCCAGCAAGGCCAGCTGCCAGTCCGTTAACAGCATGACGAACACGATTCCGACCAGGATCAGTACGTTACTGAAGATTCCGAGCAGTCCATCCGCGAACATCTCGTTGATGACCGCAACGTCGTTCTGGATGCGGGTCATGATCGCGCCGACGCCACGCTTGTCGATATAGTTAAGGCTCAGCGTCTGCAAGTGCCGGAACATCGTGTTCCGAAGGTCATAGACGACCCGGTTGCCCAGCCAGGACGTCGTATAGAACTGACCCCACATTGCCAGGAAGCGCAGGGCCAGCGCCCCAAGAAACGCCAGGCCGAGGAGATTGAGCATCTCGGCTCGCCGCGGACCGTCCGGCCGCACTTCGTCGATGGCGCGGCTGAAGAGCCATGGCAGAAGCAAGTCGCAGGTGATAGCAGTCACCGCGGCAAGCACCAGCAACAGCACCCGTCGCTTGTATGGGCGGACGAATGAGAGAAGGCGACGGGCGACGCGACCATCGTACGCTTTCCCTAAGAGATCATCCGGATCGACGTTTTGCATCGACTTGGCCATTCTCGCTCTCTTAGCAGTCCCCGGTGCGAACCTTGTTCTCGTCGGCCCGCCGTCTGGCTCGTATCATCCGCCCGTTCCGACCTCCACCGGCGACGGGGATCGCGCCAACTCACCGCTCCTCGCCGCCTCTGCCGGCTGACCATCGAGCGACGCGCCAGTGCCGGTCCGCTCACTACGCTGGAGATCGTACAGTTCTCGGTAGAATCCTTCGCGGCCGAGCAGCTCCCGGTGCGTCCCACGCTGCGTGATCCTGCCATCCTGGAGGACGAGAATCTGATCGGCATCGCGCACCGTGTCGAGCCGCTGAGCAATGACAATCGAGGTCCGACCGGCCATCAGATTGCGCATCGCCTCTTGAATTTCCGCTTCGGTTTGCGAATCGACGCTACTCGTTGAGTCGTCCAGTATGAGGATGGCAGGGTCCATGAGCAGCCCTCGCGCGATCGCCAGCCGCTGCTTCTGCCCACCGGACAGCGACACGCCGCGCTCACCGAGGACGGTCTCATAGCCGTCCGGTAGCTCGCTGATGAACGCGTGGGCCTTCGCCGCTTTCGCCGCGGCTTCCACCTCCGCCTGGGACGCCTCGGGTCGCCCGAATGCAATGTTCTCCCGGATCGTCTCGGAAAAGAGAAACGTCTCCTGCATCACCATCCCGATCTGACCACGCAGCGAATGGAGATCGAGCTCGCGGACATCGTAACCATCGACGATCACGCGGCCGTCATCCACGTCATAAAAACGTGGAATGAGACCGACCAGGGCGCTCTTGCCGGAGCCGGTCGGGCCGACAAGCGCGATCTTCTCGCCTGGCCGGGCGGTGAAGGAAACGGCGCTCAATGCCTCCCGCTTGGTGCCAGGGAAGGTGAACGTCACCGAGTCGAAGGACACTTCGCCCGTCGGGTTAGTCAATTCCTGGGCGTTTGGCGGATTAGCAATCGCCGGCTTGGTGTCTAGCGTACCGAAGATGCGCTCGCCCGAGGCGATCGCGCGGGCGATACGGTTGACTACGAAGCCAAGCCAGCGAATCGGCTCGGCTAGCATCGTCAGATACCGGTTGAAGGCGAAGAGCGTGCCCACCGTCATTGCCCCGTCAAGGACGCGGTGCCCGCCGAGCCAGACCACCGCGCCGATGCCGATTCCTGACGCGAGCAGCATGCCCGCGTAGGAGACGGACCACTTCCGCGCCGCCGCGACGTTGCGGTCAAAGAGCTCCACCAACTCTTCCTGGAACCGCTGATTCTCGTTCGCTTCTTGGGCAAAGGCGCGGACGACGCGCCCGCCGGCTACATTCTCCTGTAGCGCCGAGGTCATCACGCCGAATTGCTGTTGAACTCGCGCGAACATCGGCCGGATACCAATCCCGAAGCGATAGGAAAAGACGACCAGCGGCGGATAGACCGCCAGCGCAACCGCCGCCAGCACCCAGTCCAGGCGGAAGAGGATCACCGTCACCGCAATCAACGTCCCGGCGATGAGTGCGATCGTGCGCAGTGTCATCATCAACATGCCGCGGATGCTGGTGATGTCCTCGGTCGCCCGGGACATCAGCTGCCCTGTCTGGGAGCGGTCATAGAAGCTGAACGAAAGGCGTTGCAGGTGGGCGTAGAGCTGGTCGCGCATGTCATTACCGACCTGCTCGGCCAGCGCATTGATCAGGTAGGCCCGGCCGAACGTGAAGATACCTTGCAGCGCGGCGATACCGAGATACACGGCCGCGGCCCAGCCGAGGTAGCCAAGATCGCGGTCCGCGATGCCATTGTCGATGGCCCGGGCGAGCACGATCGGGAGCGTGAGCTGCGCCGCCAGCCCGAGAAAGAGACTCACGTAGGCAACGGCAACTCTCCCCTTGTAGGGCTTGAGATAGCTCAGGATACGAATGATGATCTTCACGAACGAGCCTTCGTCGGTCAGTGCCGTGGTGCCGGAGCACACGCGACCGCGGCTGGAATGACCTCGCTAGTCGCACGTCAGGTGTCGCCGGAGATGCGAATCAGAGAGGAGAAAGATCAGTTATTCAACCATTCTACCCCGTTCTCAAAAGAGACGATGGCACCAGTGATCAATACTGCATGGAGACTGTCAATCAGAAGCCGCAAAGGAGACGACATCTTCCAAGGCCGAAGGATAAGCGTGAGACCGGGTATTCGCTCATAGTCCGTATCTGTAGTGACCAGGATTAGACCGTGCTCCAGTGCCGTCGCGGCAATCAGCGTATCAATGTCGCCAATCATGCCCGGCCCGCGTGGTGGACGCAACTAGCGCCGGAAATCGGCGTAGCGTTTGAGGATCGCGAAGGTGGGAACATACGGCGAAACCTCGCGCATCAGCGTACGCAACTGTTCTTGCCGGCGAACGACATCTGGGAAACCCTTGTTGTATTCCGTGACCTCACCGTAGACGAGGATGCTTGTCGCGGCCTCCTGTCGCCTGATCCACGGCTCGATCAGATCACGCGCGGAAGCAACCCCTTTGAGATACGCGGTCAACGGCGTTGTGTCGAGAAGGTATCGTCTCACGCGTCTATGGCGTCAATAGGTGGCGTCGGTCAGCTCTGATGACGGATGCGGTCAAGCGCGTCGACCGTCTCGTCCCAATCCAGGTCACTCCAAGCCCCGGCAAGATCAAGCGCATCCTGCACTGAGTCGGGGACCGTAGCCACCGCGTCAATACCGGTCTCCACTGTATAGTGGACCACTTCGCGGCCATCCTCGATAAGCGGTATCGCGACGACCGGCTGCCCGCGCTCAACCACCAAACTTGCTGTACGTTCTCCACGCGATTCTCTCATCTCTCACCCTTACCAGCGATCACCAGGCGCGTACTCTTGCCGTGCCTTGGATGCGAGAAGATCATGAAAGTGGTTTGTGGTTTTTGACTTCACCAGCGATTGCCGGATGGTTGAGTCCGGCCCGCTTCCTCCTCTTGCAGCGTTTCAAGCGCCAGGCGTTTCAGGAATCGCTGCGATTCCGGTGTTGCGAGAAGTCCCTCCCATTCTCGCTCCTCTATCTCTCGCCAGAAAGCCTCGGCCAGCGCAACCTGTTGCTCAGGCGGCAACTGCTCGACATGGGCGACGACTTGCCTCAGTAATTCGGTCATGGCATCCTCTTGTCGCCGTTTGTCACTCAGGTAGGCGAAACGGCCCTCGCCGCCCGTCCACATCCATGATACCAATCTGCCGTTGCGCTCCGCGCCCCGTTCGGGTACAACCGGCGCCACAATGTGAATACATCTCAAAGGGAGGCGGCGATGGGCTCGGCAATCAAGCTGGCGACGAGGATGGGTCGGTTGGGGACGGAGACGGCGTTCGAGGTGCTGGTTCGGGCCAAGGCGTTGGAAGCGCAGGGCCGGGTCATCATTCACCTCGAAATTGGCGAGCCCGACTTCGAGACGCCCGAAAATATTATCGACGCCGGCTGCGACGCGCTGCGTTCCGGCTGGACACACTACGGACCTTCCGCTGGTCAGCCCGACCTCCGGGAAGCGATCGCGAACTACGTCAATCGCTCTCGCGGGACCAGCTTTGTCGCGGATCAGGTCGTCGTCACGCCAGGCGGCAAGCCGGTGATGTTCTTCGCGATCCTGGCGCTCGTCGAAGCAGGTGACGAGGCGATCTACCCCGATCCCGGCTTCCCAATCTACCGCTCGATGATCGACTTCTCCGGCGCGACGGCCGTGCCGATCCCGTTACGGGAGGAACGCGACTTCGCGCTCGACGTCGATGAGCTAGCGTCCTTGATCACACCAAAGACCAAGCTGCTGATCTTGAACAGTCCCGGCAACCCGACCGGTGGCGTACTCGATCGCGGTGAGATCGAGGCCATCGCTAAGCTGGCGGTCGAGAACGACCTGGTCGTCCTCAGCGATGAGATCTACAGCGAGCTCATCTTCGAGGGCGAGCACGTCTCGATCGCGACGATGCCCGGCATGGCCGAGCGCACGATCGTGCTCGACGGCTTCTCCAAGACCTATGCGATGACCGGCTGGCGGCTCGGCTACGGCTTGATGCCGGCAGAGCTGGTCGAGGCGGTCAGCCGCCTGATGGTCAACAGTGTCTCCTGCACCTCCGTCGCCGTCCAGCGGGCCGGCATAGAGGCCCTCACCGGCCCGCAAGACGACGTGGCGAAGATGCGCGAGGCCTTCCGCCGTCGCCGTGACCTGGTCGTCGACGGCCTGAACGCGATCCCCGGTATCACATGTGTCACGCCGAAGGGTGCGTTCTACGC
>DASYWB010000441.1:0-3308 GCA_035936495.1 Thermomicrobiales bacterium | reverse complement strand
ACATCGCGCTACCACTGAAGCTCATCGACACGGGGCTGAGCATCGCCGAGCAATTCGTCCCGCAGTACCTCGACGACACCGATGCCCTGCGCGAGGCGGTGCTCTCCGGCATGCGGGGCTCGATCCTGGACATCCAGGACGAGGACGAGCATGTCGAGATCTTTGTCGAGTAGGCCTTCGAGCATCCAGGAGTGACAGGTCACCATGTCTTCGCACGGACGGTCAGGAAGGAGCGGTATCGTGACTCAAGGCTCATACCACGTTGATGAGACCGAGCGGGAGATTACTCATCAGGTTGCCATCGACCCACGGCAACCTCTGGAATTGAGCGTCGCTAACGTCCATGGCCGGATCTTCGTCCGTGGCACAGATCGCACTGACGTGTCGGTCCGAGCTACCAAGCACGGGCGAATGGATTCCAAAGCATTCGACCGGGTGCGGCTGCGGATCGAGGCCGACCGAAACCTCATCAACGTGCATCCCGACTACGGCTCCGGCGGCTTCAATAGCGAAGGGTTCGACATAGACGCCGGTCTCGATTTTGGACGCGATATCGCCCGGGATGTCGTCAAGGGCCTCTTCGGCAAGCGCTCCGATCACGAGCGCGTCCCGGAGTCCGCCGATCAAGAAGAATCCGAGATGCGTTCCGGCCGTCCTCGCTACGACATCGTCGTTGAGGTCCCCCGGTCGCTCGCTCCTGGCAGCCGGATCAGCACGCGGACGACCTCCGGGCAGACCCGTTGCGCCGACCTCGCGGCCCGGCTCGATGCCTCCTCGGCCTCCGGTGATCTCCACCTGCGCGCGATCACGGGCCCGGTCACGGTCCAGACGGCCAGCGGCGACCTGCTGATCGAAGGGATGTCGGGAACGCTGACGTTCCGCGCGGCGAGCGGTGATGCCCGGGTCACCGGCGGCGAGCTGAGCGGGTTGAACATCAACACGGCGAGCGGGGACCTCAGCCTGCAAGGCCGCTTGGTCGGGCACGACGCCTTCCGCGTCCAGACGGTCAGCGGTGACGTGCGTCTGGAGCTCGCGCCGCCACTGCCGGGAGAGATCGTATTCAAGAGCGTCTCGGGCGACGCGTCCGTCGCTAGCCCCTTCCAGCAGACAGGCCGCAAGACCTGGAGCCACACCTCGGGCGTCGCTGGAGCCCAACTGGCGGTCAAGTCGGTCAGCGGCGATCTGCATGTCAGGGCGGACGATGCTGGCGGCTCGCGGGCAGCTCCTCCGGGGTTCCAGGCGAGCGCTCCAGAACCGGTCACACCTCCTACGCCACCCACGCCACCCACACCGCCATCCCCTCCCGCTTCACCGGCTCCCGCGACCCCCTCAGAAGCACACGTGACAACGGCCGCGGTCATTCCACTCGGAGCGCCGACCGAAGATGGGGCGCATCTTGCCTCGGAGAGATCGACACCCGACGAGGCGAGCGAGGCCGAGCGGCTCCGCCTGCTCCAAGCGCTGGAGCGCGGCGAGATCGAGGTTGATGACGCCATGCGCCGCCTTGACGAGCTCGACGCGGGAGGTGAGCCACCGACGCTCTAGCATCCCACGCCGCTCCATGATCTAGGGTCCCAAAAACTCGTGAATGTAGCCTCCGGCGATCGCGCCGGCATAGGAGGGAAGAGCTATGTCCCAAACACTGTACGATCTCGAGCTCGCCCATCGCCATATCGAAGAGCTTACCCGCCAACGCCAACGCTACCAGGCAGCGCAACCGCCTGACAGACGGTTGCTCCGGTCACTCGGCCATGGGCTTGGCCGGGGCCTGATCCGGGCCGGCGAAGCGCTTGGCGGGCGCGAGCCGCGTTCGATGCCCACGTACACCACCACGAGAACGGCCTCCCAGCCCCATTGAATCCGCCGCGCTGAGACTGGGTGACCCCCATCCGGTCGCGCCGAGCCGGCTGCCTTGGCCGCATGGAGCCCGGAAGAACCCTGGAGCAACGATGAGTGCAGCTTCGACCATGTTGCCCACTCCGACGGTTAACCGCCTACCCTTTCTAGCCCTCTTCACCGCCAACGCGGTGTCCCTGGTCGGCAACGGGATCACCGCGCTGGCGATCCCCTGGTTCGTCTTGCAGACCACCGGCAGCGCCTCGCAGATGGGGATCACCGCCGCCGCCGGTCTCATCCCCTACATCCTCGTCTCGGTGCTGGGCGGCACCGCCGTCGACCGGCTCGGCCACAAACGGGCCAGTGTCGCCGCCGACCTGGCGAGTGGCCTGACCGTCGCCGCGATCCCATTGCTCTACCAGACCGTCGGACTGCCTTTCTGGACGTTGCTCCTCTTGGTCTTCCTGGGCGCGCTGCTCGACGCCCCCGGCAACGCGGCCCGGACATCGCTGGTGCCTGATCTCGCCGCGCTCGGGCGCATCCCGCTGGAGCGGGCCAACGGCGCATCGCAGGCGACGTCCAGTCTGGCCGCGTTGATCGGCCCGGCCCTGGCCGGCGTGCTGATTGCCGCCCTTGGCACCAGCACCGTCCTCTGGATCGACGCCGGCACCTTCGCCTTCTCCGCACTGGCAGTCGCCCTAGCCGTCCCATCCGGGGTGCGGCTCGCCGGTGAGGAGCGGGGACGCTATCTCGACGAGGTCCGGGAGGGCTGGCGGCTCCTCTGGTCCGATCGTCTGCTCCGGGCGATCACGCTCACCGCTGCCGTCGCCAATGCCGTGGGTGCACCACTGGTAACGGTAATCTTGCCGGTCTACGCTGAGCGCGCGTTCGCTGATGTCCAAGCCCTCGGCACGATGGTCGCCACGTTCGGTGGCGGGTCGCTCGCCGGCGCCGTGCTCTATAGCATTGCCGGGCATCGTCTACCCCGGAGGCGAACCCAAGCAGCAGCGTTCACCCTCGTAGCCCTTCCCCATTGGCTCTTGATCGTGCAGCCATCCGTGGCCGTGGCTACCGGGGCACTTCTCGTCATCGGCATCGGCGCGGGCATTGTCAACCCGCTGATCATGACCGTCTTTCAGGAGCGCGTGCCGGCCGAGTACCGCGCTCGCGTCTTCGGGGCGGTTCTGGCCGTGGCGATGATCGCCGCTCCACTCGGCGTACTGGTCGCTGGTCCACTCATCGAGGCCGTGGGATTGACCTCCGTCATTGCCGGCATCGCCGGGCTGATGCTCCTCGTTGCCCTCTCGACGGCGGTCAACCCCGCCTTCCATGAGATGGAGGCCACCCCGATGCTTCAACGGCAGGACATCACGGAGGTCGGCCTATGACCGCGGACCACGCCACCAGAAGCCGCCTCCCTATCTACGGCCTCCTCGCGGCCAACACGGTCTCGCTGACGGGCAATGTCCTGG
>DASYWB010000440.1:0-3063 GCA_035936495.1 Thermomicrobiales bacterium | reverse complement strand
CCCGATTAGTTGCCTGAACCCCACAATGACCGTCGGTCAACAAATAGTCGAAGGCTTGCACGCACACCAAGGAATCTCCAGGGCGGCGGCCTGGGAGCGCGCCGTTGAGCTCCTGGCAGACGTAGGGATCCCCGCGCCCCGACGGCGCATCAACGACTATCCCCATCACCTCTCTGGTGGTCTGGCCCAGCGTGTAATGATCGCGATGGCGCTGTCGTGCGATCCGCAGCTTTTGATAGCCGACGAGCCGACCACTGCGCTCGATGTGACAATCGAGGCGCAGATCATCGACCTGCTGGCGGGGATCTGCGAGCAGCGCGGCACCGCCGTCGTGCTGATTACACATGACCTCGGCGTCCTCGCCCGCTTCGCCGACCGCATCCTCGTGATGTACGCCGGCCGCATCATCGAGCAGGGACCAGTCGACAAGATGTACTACAAGGCTGAACATCCCTACACCTGGGGGTTGATGACGTCGGTGACACGCATCGACGAGCCGCGCCGCACCCGCCTATCCACGATCGGCGGCGCCCCGCCCTCGGCGGTGCGGCCGGTGCCTGGTTGCGCCTTTCATCCACGCTGCCCTTGGGCGGCTGAGGTCTGTCGCAGTGAGGTACCAGAGCTGCGGGTGCATGGCGGCTTCCACGGATGCGCCTGTCACTTTGCAGGCGAATTGCCTCCGCCCCAGGACCTGCGAAAGGCGAGCAGCTGAGCGATTCGCTCCTAGAGGTCTGCGACCTCGTCAAGGTCTACCACGTAGCGCGCGGCATCCTCCGTCGCTCCGCCGGCGAACTCCGCGCCGTCGACGGCATATCGTTTTCCGTGGGGCGCCGTGAAACCCTCGCGCTCGTTGGTGAATCGGGATGCGGCAAGTCAACCGTCGCCAGATGTGTGCTGCGTTTGGTCGAGCCCACCGCTGGCAGTATCCGCTTTGGTGGCGAAGAGGTCACCGCCTACCGTGGGGAACAGCTGCGCCGATACCGGCGCTCGGTCCAGATCGTGTTTCAAGATCCCTTCGGGTCCTTGAGTCCCCGCATGCGCGTGGCCGACCTTATTGCCGAACCGCTCCTCGCTCACCGTCTTGTAAGCGATGGCATCCAGGCCCGCCAGCGCGTGAGCGAACTACTAGAACTCGTCGGGCTATCTCCGGAGCATGCCGGCCGCTACCCGCACGAGTTCAGCGGCGGTCAGCGGCAGCGCATCGCAATCGCCCGGGCGCTTGCGCCAAGTCCCGCGATGCTTATCCTCGACGAACCCATCGCCGCTCTGGACGCATCGATCGGGGCGCAAATCCTCAACCTGCTTGCTGACCTTCAAGACGAGCTGGGTGTCTCCTATCTGTTCATCTCTCACGACTTGTCGGTTGTGCGCCACCTTGCCCACCGGGTTTCGGTGATGTATCTGGGAACAATCGTCGAGACCGCCGGGAGCACCGCCATGTTCGAAGCGCCTCAGCATCCCTACACCCAGACGCTCGTGTCCGCTGCTCCGCTGCCGGACCCGCACAAAGAAAGAAAGCGCCAACGCATCCGGCTTACCGGTGAGGTTCCTAGCCCCCTGCGCGTGCCGCAGGGTTGCCGATTCCACCCCCGCTGCTTCAAAGCGGAACCCCGCTGCGCTCAGACTGAACCACCTCTCGAAGTGGTCGACCACGATCATCGGGCAGCCTGCTTCTACGCCGAACCACCCACGCGCCCTCTGACAGGCTGATCGCTCGCCGGTCAGCGGCAGCAGGAGGATATGGGCCCAGCGCTTTAGACGTCGCCAGCAGGCTCAGTGCTGTGGGCGCCCTGGGCTGCTTCTAAACCTCTGGTTGGCGAACGCTAGTCGCAACTTGGCCGCGTTGCAGAGGGCCATCGTTCAGAACATGAGCGTCGTTCAGGTCGCGGCCGCAAGCTGGAGCTGTGAGATTTACGACGACCGCACCTAAGTGCCGATCATGCGAGTTCCGAGCGGCGGCGGCCGACGGCTCGGCGTCGACGGTGAGAAGCACCCAACGCTTCTTTCGCGCTGGACCTCGGACGTCGATGACTGATTCTGTCCCGGGCCAAGGCCGTCGGTCTTGAAGCAGCCGTACCTACGCCGATTACCTTTCACCTGTGGCGATCACTCGAAAGGTTGCCGGCATCTTGGCCGCCGGCGTGTCCGGCGTTCTTCTCGTGGTGGTGCTTGTCCGAGACGTTGGTCTGAATCCCTTGAACGGGTGGACGATCCTTCTGGGCTTCCTCGCCGCTGTGCTGTTTCTGCGGCGGGCCGACCGCGCGTCGGCATTCGTCGCCTCCTTGCTTCTCCTTCTGGCGCTGCTCCCTGCGCTTATTGGTGGCCTCGGGCTTCTCTATGTGCCCTCCCTTGTGCTGGGGGTGGTCGTCGGTGCTGGAGGGAGGGGCCACCGAAGCGAAACGGGCCCCGCCGTGTGAGTCCTTGCCGTGAGCTGCGCTTAGCAATCCGGGCAGCAGATGTGCCGGTCGGGCGGGCCTGGAGCGGCGGCGGCTGACGGCTCGCCGTCGCGGCCCAGGAGCACCGATAGCTTCTTCCCGCTGGCCTAGATGTAGTGCCCATGGACCTTGCTGACGGGGTCCGCGATTGAGTGAAGCCCCCGAGGCGAGTGTGGAGCTGTCACGGCACCCACTCGCAACGGAGGCTTCTCATGCACCGTAACGCTCGTCTGACGCCTGCTGGTCGGCTGTTGCTTTGCCAGCGGATCGAGGCCGGCTGGCCCGTC
This sequence comes from Thermomicrobiales bacterium, assembly GCA_035936495.1. Lineage (GTDB taxonomy): Bacteria > Chloroflexota > Chloroflexia > Thermomicrobiales > UBA6265 > DASYWB01. The sequence goes on along the minus strand of DASYWB010000440.1, from coordinate 341 downwards.
GCCCACGCCGCCGAGTCCATGGGTATCTCCCGGGACCGGGCCTACGTGTGGCAGAAAGCTCGGGCCATGGTGACGGCAGCGCCCGCCGCGTGGCGGTGCGTCAACCGCCCTCGGGAAACCCGAAGGTCTCCGGGAGGAGTCCCCGTTCCGGCTCGCTGGGAGGATGAACGCGCAAGAAGTACTCCGTGCCGAACATCTCCTGCAGCATCGAGGCCGGGAACATGCCCGGCTCGATCGGAAATTGGGTCCGATGGGCGGCGATCGCTGCCACCTTGCGATTGACCTGACGAGACACGTCGATCACGGTCGTGGCCGTGGGACCGACGGAACTACCGGTGGTG
>DASYWB010000439.1:0-3501 GCA_035936495.1 Thermomicrobiales bacterium | reverse complement strand
CCCCTGGGGGGTCGTGTCCGCCATGGGCAACCCTTGTTGACACCAAACCGACTCCCTCCGATCATTCCGCCAGACATCAGGGTGGATCTCAGGGGGATGACCAGCGATGGCAGGATTCACCTGGACCAACGAGGACAACCGACGATTTCTGGCGCTCAAGGATGATCTCTCCCTGGTGAGCACGGCCTCCGCTTGCCAGTTGCTGATTGCCGAAGGATGGCGGAACACCTACATGATGGGTCTCCTGCCGTTACGCCCGCTCGGGCTCGGCGTCCGGATCGTGGGTCGCGCCCGGACCTGCCGCTACCTCATGCGCCGCGCGCCAGGCCAGGGACCTGACCCTGAAGCACGAAGGGTCTCGCCCGAGATCGTCGCGATCGAGTCGATCGAGGAAGGCGACATCTTCTGCGTCGACGCGCTTGGCGTGCCCACCTCTGGAATCATTGGGGACATTCTCTCGGCCAGGTTACAAGCCAGGGGCGTGCCGGCCGCGGTAATCCATGGCGCCGTCCGGGATTCGCCCTACATCACCGAGCTCGGGTTTCAGGTCTTTTGTTCGGCGGTTCACCCTGCCCATAGCGGGCGTGACCTGGAACCAGTCGACTTCGACCAGCCCATCGATATGGCCGGCGTGCAGGTCCGGTCGGGCGACATCCTCCTGGCCGACGACGAAGGCGTCATCGCCATGCCCCTGGATCAGGCCGAAATGGTCGCCCGCCTGGGACCGCCAAAGGAGCGGCTGGAGGTCTGGATCCGGGACAAGATCGTCGCTGGCGGCTCGGTTCACGATTATTACCCGCCAAATCCCGAGATGCTGGCCGAGTACGAACGGGAAACCGGCGAGCACTACCTGCACTGACAGAGGTCACGGTGAAGGTTACCGATATTCGCACGGCCGAAATCAGGGGCCATGGCTACTCGACCTACGTTCGCGTCTACACCGACGAAGGAATCATCGGCAACGGCGAGTGCATCCATGGCGGTGAAGGCTGCCCGGAGATGGTGCATGCCTTGAAGCGGTACGTCATCGGCGAAGACCCGCTGGACGTCGACCGGCTCTTCGAGAAGATGCGCCGTGCCCGGCTCTTCGACGGGGCCATGGCCGGGGCGACGGTGACGGCGATGACCGGGATCGAGATTGCGCTGTGGGACGTCGCCGGCAAGGCGCTCGGTGTGCCGGTCTACCGGCTCCTTGGCGGAAAGTTCCGCGACACCGTTCGCCTCTACTGCGACAGCCACGCCGGCAAGGACTTCTCGCCGGAATCGTATGCGGAACGCGCCCTCGAGGTCGTGGCGCTTGGCTTCGATGCCCTGAAGTTCGATGTCGACGAAACCGAAACCGGCTTTCGAAGGGATGCCTGGAACTGGCACGCGTCCGCTTCGGAGATCGACTGGATGGTCGAGCGCGTGGCCGCGGTGCGGGATGCGGTCGGCTCCGGCATCGACCTCGCGATCGATATGCACGGCCGCTATGACATTGCCAGCGGGATCGCCGTGGCCCGGGCGATGGAACCCTTCAACCTGCTATGGCTCGAGGAGCCAGTCCCGCCGGAAAATGTGGCGGCCCTGCGGGAAGTCAAGCGGGCGTCGCCGGTGCCGCTCTGCTCGGGGGAAAATCTCTATCTGCGCTGGGGATTTCGCGACCTGCTCGAACAGCAGGCAGTCGATTTCATCATGCCCGACATCCCGAAGTGCGGCGGACTCTCCGAATGCCGCAAGATCGCCAATATGGCCGAGGTCTATTACGTGCCGCTGGCGCCGCATAATGTCTGCGGGCCGCTGGGCACCATGGCCTCGGCACATGTCTGTGCCTCGATCCCGAACTTCCTGGTGATGGAGTGGCACTGGATCGACTATCCCGGCTGGGACGACCTGACGATCCAGGATGAACCGGTGATCCAGAACGGTCACGTAATGCTGAACGACAAGCCGGGGATCGGGATCGAGGTCAACGATGAGGTCGCCAAACGCTACCTCCGCCCCGGAACAGAACTCTTCGGCGAGCGGCCATGACTTCCCGAGCCCGACGTCCTGGAAGGACTCCGACATGACCATCACCGCCCGCGGAGTGGTGCTCCGCGCCTTCAACGAACCGCTGACCCTGGAGGAGGCGCCCGTGCCTGATCCAGCGCAAGGCGCGCTCGTCGCACAAGTCGAATACGGCGGCGTCTGCGGCACCGACGTGCACCTCCACCACGGCAACCTGCCGATCCAGATGCCGGTGATCCTCGGGCACGAGGCGGTCGGCCGAGTCTGGAAGCTTGGCGATGGCGTTACGACCGACTTCAGTGGCGAGCCGCTGCGGGAGGGCGACGCGATAACCTGGGCTTCGAACATCCCCTGCGGGAAGTGCTATTGGTGCGTCGTCGAGAAGGAGCGGACTCTCTGCGAGAACCGCAAGGTTTACGGTATCAACCAGCGGTTCGACGAGGGTCCCCGCCTTTCCGGCGGCTGGGCGGAGGCGATCTATTTGCAGCCTGGATCGGCGATTTTCAAGCTCCCGTCCGGGATCACGCCGGAGCAGGCCATCTCCCTCGGTTGCGCCGGGCCGACCACGGTGAAGGGCGTGCTTGAGACGGTCCGGATCGGGATTGGCGATACGATTGTGGTCCAGGGGAGCGGCCCCGTCGGGCTGGCGGCGGCGATGTACGCCCACATCGCCGGCGCGGCGAAGGTGATCATCATCGGCGGTCCGGCCAATCGGCTCGAACTGGCCCGAGAGATTGGCGTGGGCGACGACCATATTGACATCTTCGCGATCACTGACCAGGAGGAGCGGATCAAGCGCGTGTTGGCCGAGACGCCGCAGGAGCGCGGGGCCGACGTCGTCCTCGAGTGCACCGGGGTTCCCAGCGCCGTCGCGGAAGGCTTTGAGGTCACTCGCCGCAACGGTCAATACTTGGTGCTCGGGCAGTACACCGATCAGGGCACGACTCCGATCAACCCTCACGTCATCACCCGCAAGCAACTCAAGGTCTACGGCTCCTGGGCCTTCGCCGAGGCCCAGTATGCCCGGTACGTCCGCACTCTCCCGCAGCTCGCCGCCCGATTCGACCTGAGCAAGCTGGTGACCCACTACCCGCTCGCGGAGGCGAACCAAGCCCTCGCGCACATGGCTTCTGGTGCTGTTATGAAGGCGGTGCTGAAGATCAACGCCGACGCGACTTCATAGCAAGTCGGCTAGACGGCCAGGGAGAGAAACATTGCTTGCCGCCTCCCCGCCTTTATGGTCGCTGATGGAAACGGGCCGATTGTTCGAAGCGGCGACTTGCAGCTCTCACTACCAAGGCGATCCCTCACCAAAGACTTGGCGTCGCCAAGCGCTCACTGGCGACCCTCTTTGGGTCCGGACGACTTCCTTGCGTTGATATTGATTCTCAAAACCCGATGGTGGTGAAGCGCTAAGGATTACGTCAAACACCTCCTCGATTGGTGGATGAAAGGCGGCTAGCCTGAGGTCGTCCGTCAGACCGGTTGCCGCCCACCCAAAGCCTGTCGTCA
>DASYWB010000438.1:0-4490 GCA_035936495.1 Thermomicrobiales bacterium | reverse complement strand
CTCCGGTAGTGGCGGCGGACCCGCCACGGGGGATGCCTCCTGAGCCACCGATGCCGTGGCGCTCCCTGTGACGACGCCGACGCCGATGGCCAGCGCCAGAAGTAGATGACTGAATCGGTGCATGCCGAGTTCCTCCGTGTCGCGCGATCTCCCAACGGTGAGATACCGCCGCTCAGGGAGCGGCAGTCTATTCACGCCGGTGCGAACCCCCTCCGCAAGGGTGTCAACGGGGCAGAGGTCGCGGCGCTCGTCCCGCTCGTCCTGACGGGCGGGCCTGGTCCAGTGGCCGTCTCCGTGTCGTGCTTCTCGCACCCGACGTGCGTCGGCTTCGCACCGTCACCGACCCGTGAGCGGGCTGTGCCGCCCAAGCCCTCGTCTGTTACGTCTACCGCGATTTTCTACCCCATTTTTACCCCAAAGCCGGTGGACGCTGGTGGACCGCAGGGGACAGAGATTGGCCAAAAATGCCGCGAATATGGCCGTTCTGGACCGGAGCGGACGCGTATGGACAGGCCAGACCAAGACTTTTAATCCAACGGTTCAGGGTTCGAGTCCCTGCGGGGCTGCCGATAAAAAGGGCGTCACTAAGGCAAGAACGGGAAGGTCGGGTTACTTGCCCCACCCTCCCGTTGGCCGGTGACAGCGATGCCAGACCTTAGCCGCCCGCGAGGATCTCGTCCATCGGGGCGGCGGTGTCGTGGAGCATCGCCGGCATCGCGTGGCTGTGAGTGTCCATCGTCCGCGATCTGGGAATGCCCGAGGACTTCCATGACGACCGGGGGCGGCACGTGCTGGGCCAAGAGCTAGGATGCGGCCGCAATGCCGGCGGTCGTGGAAGCGCTGCCGGGCAGCCCGGCGTGTCAGCAGGTGCTGCAGCCGGTGGGTCACGTTGCTGCCGTCCAGCGATGTCCCGATCATCGAGGGGAAGACGAGGTCCCACGCCACCCAGCGGCCGGCCGCGAGGATCCGGTCCGCGTCCTGCCGCCGCCGGTGGTCGTGCAAGGCGGTGACGATGCGCGCCGGGATGGTCGACATGCGGCGGCTTCGCGCCGTCTTCAGCTCGATGACGGTGCGCTTCCCGTCGACGCGCTGCATCGCGTGGCGGACCGGGAGCACGTGGGCCTCCAGATCGACGTCCATCCAGCGCAACCCTAGCGCTCCACCCTGGCGTGGCCCAAGCGCCGAGGCGACCAGATAGAGCGCCTCCCGGCGGTCGCCCCGCGGCGGCAATGAAGGTCCGGGCCCGCCCCGGGGGCAACCGGGGCGGGCTAACGACGAAACTCCCCTGGGCTGCGACGGCCAGGGGCGGCCGCTGGCGGTGGTGCTGCGTCCCGGGCAGCGGCACGACAGCACGCAGCTGGAGTCGGTGCTCGACGTGATTCGGGTGCTGCGGCCGGGCGGGTGGGGCGTGCCCCGTAAGCGGCCGGACCGCCTGATCGCCGACAAGGGCTACTCCTACGAGCGGTGCCGGATCCTGCTGTGGCGCCGGGGCACCCCACACGATCCCCGGGCAGTGCGACCAGCCGGACCGGCGCGACCACCGGCCTGGCCGTAAGCCGGGCTTCCACCCGGCAACCTACCGCCGCCGCAACCTCGCGGGGCGGTGCGCGAACCGGCTCAAGCAGTGGCGGGGGATCGCCGCCCGGTTCGAGAAGCGGGCCGCCACCTGCCGCCCGATGGTCGTCGCCTCGACCATGATCTCGCTCGGCTCGTAATATGCCAGACACGCCCAAGACCGGAGGAATAATCCCGTAACGATCCAGCGGGGGTGGCAGCCAAGAGGGATCGCACCAATACCACTCAGCCGGATTTCGGAAGAGAAACCAGTGGCTGACCGGCGAACACCTCCGCCATGGATTGATGATCCCTCACGGCGCTAAGACGTGCTTACACCTCCGCTGGGATGACGATTCCTTTAATGAAGCCGGGCGGTTTGTCACGCAGATCGGCATAGGCGTGGTCGACTCCATCTAAGCCGTAGCGGTGGGTGACGAGGGCTTCGAGGTCAATTAGCCTCGCCGCCAGCAACTCCAGGCCGATCCGCATGCTCTCCATCAGGTCGGCTTGGCGGCGGACATGGGCATTGACAACATCGATCGCTTTCCAGTTCCACATCCCTACATCGACCTGCCTCGCGCCATCCTGGTGGTAACCGAGGATCGAGAGGAGACCGTGCGCCCGCACCATTTCGCCGGCAAGCTTCAGCCCGGCTTCGGTCCCGGAGCCCTCAACGACAACGTCTAGGCCCTTCTCCGAATCCCACTCGTTGAACTGGGTCAGCCGGTACGTCTCCGGCGCGTCAGCTGGGTGATACACCTCATGCGCGCCAAACCGTAGCGCCTGCTCGCGGGCCCCCTCACGAACGTCGATGGCAACAATCCGACTAGGACCTCGCAGTTTGATGAGCTGGAGCATCCCAAGTCCCATGAAGCCCAAGCCGATAATTGCGACCCGGTCTGCCAGTTCGATCGGTGTGCGGCGCTGCGCGTTGACGAGGCATGCCAGCGGCTCGCCGAGTGCGGCGGCGTCGGGAACAGCGTCGGGAACCGGCAGCAGGATATCCTCGGGTGCCACGCAATACCGGCTGTAGGCGCCGTTGAACAGCCCGGTGACTCTGTCGCCGGGCTTGAAGGAGGTGACGTTGGGACCGATCGCCTCCACGACTCCGACCGGCTCATGGCCGAAGCGGTGAGGGTAGCCGGGACGTCCATCCTGCCAGGGATGGAGCTCCGAGGCACAGACCCCGCAGAGGGTCACACGGACCAGGACTTCACCAGCCCCCGGTTCCGGAATAGGCGCTTCGATCACTTCCGAACGTTGCGCGTCGATCAATTGGCTGATGCGGTTCGCAATCACGACTCGCCTTCCTTGAGTGCCACGACGGTGTAGAGCGGGACGTTCTGGAGGGAGACGTGGTGCAGCGTGCCGTCGACCGTGAGTTCGGCCTGGGGCGACCCGAGGGGACTCGCAATGTCGATCGTCTGGAACGCCTCTGGCAGGCGAAGGTCGAAACTCAGCTCCGGAAGGTCGGGTACGCGGTCCTGAGATGCGTCGTAGCCATAGCGAACAATGTGGACCGACGCACCGTCGCCGGTGCGGTGGACGGCGATTCCGAGATCATGCCGACCCTGGACGCTGAGCTGAGCGCCACAGGGCAATTGATCGATCACCGAGTCGGTGAAGGATTCGACTTGGCTCGCGCGTTCGTGGTCAAGGATTGCCTGCCGCGAATCATCGCCTAGGTCCAGGGCGAGGTCGCCCAGAACGACAACGTTTCCGCCACGGTCGAGGAAGCCGCGGACAAGTTCGGATTGCTCAGGCGTCAGAAACTGACAATCAGGCAGGATCAACGTCCGGTATTGATCGAGGTCGGGCAGCGTCAAGGAGTCGGGTCGGAGATCGCCATCCGGAAAGAAGAGGACATCATAGGGCTGGCTCGCGTTGCTCAGCGCTTCGCAGACCTGCCAGAATGGCACAGCGACATCGCTGGTGGGGTTGACCCGGTTATCGACGAACATGTCACGACGGGCGACTCGCTGGAAAGCGCTCTCGATGCTGAAGACGACCGCAACCTCGTGGAACGTTCGGCGGCTATACAGGTCCTCGTGCCCGGCGAGAAACCGCTGGATCTCGACACAGAGATCATGCGGGGCATAATAGGCGTCTTCGATCTCACTCCCCATCCAAGAGCCGTACGGCACGCTCATATTGGCACCAAGCGCCGCGGCCTCGTAGAGCGAGAGACGAAACAGATCATAGCCCCGCCCGACCTTGAGCTGTTCGACGAGCTCGGGCACGACACCGCCGTACGGGTTCTCGACCACGACGACGGGTTTCTCCCCGGCGAATCCCGCAACGTAGCGGTACCACTCCGGCTGCCGATATGCGGTGTTTCGCATCTCGGTGATGATGAGATCGACCTTCGGCTCCAGCGGATAGTACATGTCTAAGAGGTTGAAGAAATTGCCCGACACGAGGATCTGCCGGCCTTTGGATGCCGCGTACTCGCGTGCGTAGTCAGCGAGTTCCCCGAAGTATTGCGTGATAGCACGGCGCTGGAAGCGGAGGTAGTCCCAGAAGAGCGGCGTCGACTCCCGCTGCTCCTGAAAATCGTGGCCCCGCGCGAGCAGCCACTCGCCATAGTGGAACGTCGAGAGGTCTTCACGCGCCAGCTCCGGGGACAAGTCCTCCGTGGGGAGCTGCTGCAGGTAGGCGCGGAACCCCTTCATGCAGTCCTTACAGAAGCAGCCGCCATATCGAATGCTGGTTATCGGCAGCTCCGCCTCGTCGAGCTGGACGCCGTCCACGCCAGCGTCGATCTGGATGCGGATGATCGCCTTCAGGTATTCGCGCCAGACGGGATTGTTGCGGTCCATGGTGTAGCAGTAGTGTTCGCGGTCGGGGCACTCCACCCACTTCGCGTGGCACGGAACGCCGTGGATATCGCGCGAGCACGCCTCCTCCAGCAGGTCGGCGACCTGCTCCCCGTC
>DASYWB010000437.1:0-5724 GCA_035936495.1 Thermomicrobiales bacterium | reverse complement strand
CCGCTGCCGATGGCCACGGCCATCTCCGGCGTGGCGGTCGCGGTGATCGCGAGAACCGTCGGCTCGCCGAGCACGGGCAGCACCGCCGGGATGGTCAGGTAGTCCGGGCGGAAATCGTGGCCCCAGAGGCTGATGCAGTGCGCCTCGTCGATGACGAGCAGCTCGACGTTGGCGTCGTGCAACGCCCGCAGGAAAGCGTGTTGCCGCAAGCGCTCGGGCGCGGCGTAGATCAGCTTGGCCTGACCGGAAGCGATGGCATCCAGCGCCTGGCGTTGCTCGTCCGCGCTCAAGGAGCTGTTGACCAGCACGGTCCAAGCGCGGACCGCTGCCGGCAATGAGTCGACCTGATCTTTCATGAGGGCGATCAGGGGAGAGATGACTAAGGTCGCACCTTTAAGCAGCATGGCCGGAAGCTGGAAGGTCAGCGATTTGCCGGCGCCGGTTGGCATCGTGGCCAAGGTGTCGCAGCGATCGAGGACGTTGGCGATGACCGCGGCCTGTCCTGGTCGGAGGGATGGGAAGCCGAAGAGCTCCTCCAGCTTCGCGAGCGTCCCCGGGTGGAGCGCGTCGAGGTCAGGGTCGGATGTTGACTCAGCGGCCTCCGCCGGCTTGGGATCAGGTACCTCCTGCTCGCGAGCCACCTGAATCTCCGGCTTATGCGTGATGTCGGAGCATTCACGGTCAGGTGGCCTCGAACCATCATCGCCAATCCCGAGAGCGTCGGCAATCTCGGCGAAGAGCCTGGATATTCGTGCAGAGTCCTGCTGGCTTGCCCGGTGGTGCAGCGTCTCCGCCAGCTCGGGCTGACCGCCCGCGATCAGGATCCTGGCGGCTTCCCGGAGTTGCTTGGCGGTGGTCCACTCCTGGTCGGGACCGACGGCTTCCTGAGCGAGGCTGGCGGCGCGCTGCGGGTGGCCGGCGTCCATTTCCAGACGCGCGAGCCCGAGGAGCGTGCCCGCGTGGTCCGGCTGTTCCGCCAACGTCCGCTCGTAGATCTCTTTCTCGGCTGCCGTGTCACCGTTGGCGTGGGCGACTTCGGCGGCTAATTGAAGGACCGTCAACAGGTCCGGACGCGCCTGGAGCAGCTCGCGACTGATCCTAAAAGCTTTCTCGATCTCGCCAGAGCCGAGATAGAACCGTCCCAACGCAATGGAGGCGGTCGCCGACGGCGCGCGGTTTCGGCGCTCGGTGAGCACCCGTTCGGCCGTGCGCATGTCGCCGGTGGTGTAGGCGAGTCGTGCACGCTCCTCGAGGAGGCGGATGGTGTCATCACCGCTTGAGGCCATCTCATCGAGCAGGGATTGCCATTCCGCGACCTTGCCGGTCTCGCGATACCAGCCCGCCAGTTGCCACCGGAGCTTAGCGGGCAAGTCGAGCGCGGTCCGAGCGGGGATCGCAAACGGCGCCGTCGAAGGCGAGGATGATCGGGTCAGTTCGCCGGAAACTGCTGGGCGCACGGCGGCCAACGCGGATGCTCCTTTCGGGCATGAAGATTCGTGATGAGTATACGGGATCGCCGGGTGACGAACGCCTGAATGCGTGCCGCGCGGAGGGTGAACGGGGTAGGATTGACGCGGCGTGCGAGACCACCATGATAGCGCCGCCGCCCGGAAAGGGAGACGTGATGTTCAGGCAAGGGATCGTGGCCCTTTGGTGGGAAGCGCGATGGGTACGATACGCGTTCGCGGCCGGACTCATGATCGGGCTTGTTCTCGGCTGGGCGTTTCACGCGGTCATCACCTTCTTCTTTCGATTTGGCCTAGCGGTGCTGCTCCTGATCCCTCTGTTCCTCGTTGTCTACTTCCTTTGGCGCCGGTCGGCGGGGCGGTCCAGGATGGTTGACTACCAGCGAAGCCCGACGCAAGTCGTCTTCTGGGATCCGGAGGGCCGGCGCGAACACGTCTATCGCGAGACGGGGGAGGCGCGAGAACCTCTTCGCCAGCGCGATGAATAGCCTGCTGGCCATAGGGATGCTGGCGGGTATCACGTTGCTGCTCGGCATGCTGCTCGGGTTTATCGGCGCCGGTGGCGCCGGGCTGACCGTTGCGCTGTTGACCGCCGTCTTTCGCCTGCCGGTTCATGAGGCGATCGGGACGGCGCTGGCGTCAATGTGTTTTGTGACCATCCTCGGGGCGTTTTCACATTATCGCGAGGGCAACGTTGTCGCGGGCGCCGGAATCATCGCCGGCATAGGCGGTATCGTGGGAGCGGTGATTGGGGCCAGCATCGGCCAAGGCATCCCTGAGGCGGAGTTGCAGGTCGCGGCTGGGCTCGGTCTGTGGCTCCTTGCCGCGCTCGTTTGGCTCCGGTTGCGCATGGCACCGAAACTCAACGCCGTGGCGCGAATGGCGCCGGAGCCGCCGCCGGAGCGGCGGACGTTGGCCTCCCTCGGGTTGGGGGCCACCGGTGGGGCGGCGTCGGCGTTTCTGGGCGTCGGCATGGCGCCATTTCTCCAGCTCGGCTTTCTCTCCCTCCTCAAACTCCCGCTCCGGCAAACGGTTGGCACGACGATGCTGACCCTGGCCTTCATTAGCTTCAGCGGAGCGACGGCTCTGGCATTTTATGGCGATGTCTCGGCGCCCCACCTCGTCGGCGTCACCCTCGGCTTGGGATCGGGTTCGTTCTTCGGCGCTCGTTTCACGCGACGCGCTCACGCCGGTGTCCTGCGGGTCGCGGTGGTGGCGACGCCCTTCATCGCGGGAGCGGTACTGCTATTCGTCTAAGATGGGAATGCGCCTGGCGAGCCGGAACAATATGATGGGCTGGCGTACACTTTACCCAAACAGAGCCAGAGTTGAGTCTCACGGCTCGCTCGTTGAATCGTGGAAGGAATGATGATGATGACCGTACCATTCACGCGCGAGGACGTGCGCGAGGGATTGAAGAATGTCTACGACCCGGAGATTGGCGTCAATATCGTCGACCTCGGCTTGGTCTATGACTCGGAAATCTCTGAAAACGGGGATGTCCTCGTGACGATGACCTTGACGTCGCTCGGCTGCCCGTTGGGACCGGTGATCGTCCAAGAGGTCAATAACGCGCTCAAGGATCTGCCCGAGATCGGCGAGACCGACGTCAAGCTGGTGTGGAGTCCGCCTTGGACGCCCGATATGATGTCGGAGGAGGCGAAGGACGAATTGGGGATGTGGTAGGGACGTCCTCCCTTCCCACGAAGAGATGCAGAATGTTGCCCCCATCTCCTTTCTTGAGGAGTGGGGGCACATCGTATCTAATGTTTGGCGTCCAACAAGAAGGGCAAGACCGCGTTCAGCAGGGCATCGGGATGGTCCCGGTGAAGGCTATGTCCGGCGCCGGGGATCCGGATCGCTTGAGCGTCCGGAAGCGATGCCGTGAACCGCACCACGTCATCCGGGATCACCATGCCGCCGCTTTCGAGATCACCATGAACCAAGAGCACCGGTGACTCGATGACCGAAAGCGGTTTGATGCGATCGGCATGCTCCGGCTGGAGATTCGCCGCGCGCAACTCCTGAAACACCGGTAAGGCCACTGACGTCATGACCTCGGCGCGACGGCGGCAATCGTCTTCCGGCCAGTGCGGATACTCGCTCAGGTAGTGGGTGGTCAACTCATCCGGTGTCATCTGCGCCATCACGATCCAGCCGTCGAACGTGGGGACGACGCGCGATCCCCCGCGAAGTGGGGAGTCCTCTATCGCGATAGCCCTGGCCTTGTCCGGATGCTCGGTTGCCCAGGTCAGGCTAATGAGCCCCCCGAGTGAATGGCCAAAGAGCAAGGGCCGGTCGATCCCGAACGATGTAAGAAGCCCGTCAAGATCGCTCGCGTGGTCCGGCATGAGATACCCATGCGGTGGTTTGTCGGAGGCGCCGTGCCCGCGGAGGTCCGGAACCAGGAGACGAAAGTGCGCCGCGAGCTGATCGATCACCGGCCACCATGAGGCGCCGGTGCTACCGATCCCGTGGAGCAGAACGAGGCTGGGCGCGTCGGTCGCCGCCGTCTGCCCGGCGTACTCCGTGACCGCGAGGGTTACGTCATTGACCTGAATTCGGTGCTGTATGGCGCGCGTGGTGACGGTCGTGGGCAACGGGGGGCCTTTCGTGTGCTTGAGAAGAAGAAGCCGGTCGTATCCGGTGGGTCTATTGTCGGTGTTGCCCGAGCCTATCGCAAATTCGCGTCTAACGAACTTTGCGCCCTGAAGCGATTCGGCCTTCCCCGCTCCCTATTGCGGACTTTTCCTGACACACGCTAGGAACGGATGAGAGTACCATTACGATGTTGGCGGAAAGCGCCACTGCCGGAAGGCGAGGCGGTTCCGAGAGGCTCCGAGAGACAGTCGATTGAGTGCCCTCGCCGCCACTTATTGAAGAGTCGTATTGAGATTCACAAGAGTGCTGGGGCCGGCACCGGTCAGGTTCAGCTCGCGGTTAGGGAGAATCGATGGACAAGCAAACGAGTGAGGAACCGTGGCTCAGCCCGAAGGGCGGGTATTCGCGGCGCGTGGTGTTGCGGAGCCTGATGGCTGCTGGCGCATCAGCGAGCGGGCTTGGGCTGCTGGTGGGCTGCGGCTCGTCGGCCGTTGAGGTCGCCGAGGAGCCGACCGTCACGCGCATTCCCGTTGAGGGCGCGCCAACTGATGTGCCGGCCGACTTCGTGGCCGGAGCATCTCCGGTCGTGGAAGAGGGTGGTGAGGTCGCGGAGGCGGCCGGTGGCCAGGAGCACGTTGTCGAGATGACTGACGAGCTGGTGTTCGTCCCCGACGACCTCACGATCAACGTGGGCGATACCGTCACCTGGACTACTGTTGGCGCGGCCCCCCACACCTCGACGGCCGACCCGGAGCAGGCCTTGGATCCGGAGTTCGTCAAGCTGCCGGAGGGCGCCGAGACGTGGGACTCCGGCCTCGTCCCCACCGGCGAGTCCTTTAGCCATACATTCGAGGTGCCGGGGGAGTACGTCTACTTCTGCACCCCTCACCAGATGGTCGGGATGGTGGCCAGCCTGACCGTGGTAGAAGGCGGCGAGGTTGCTGAGGCGTCTCCCGCCGGCGAAGCGACGGCCGCTGAAGCCGGAGCCGCTGCCGTCGAGCTTGAGGGTTACGACATCGGGTGGAGACCGGAAACACTTTCCGTTCCGGTCGGCGGCACGATCAACATGTACAACTCGGGTGCGGCGCAGCACACCTTCGTCGTCGAAGGGTACAACGAGGACGCGCCGGTTGATCTCCCGATCGGGGGTGAGATTATCGAGTGGCAGGTGCCGGAGGACCTGACCCCGGGCGAGTACGTATTCTATTGCGACGTCCCGGGTCACCGCGAGGCTGGGATGGAAGGCGTCCTGACGATCACCGAGGCAGGCGTGCAGACCGCGGGCGGTGGTGAACAGACAGGGGATACCGGTGGCGAGGCTGCCGCGGAGCAGGGGGCCGAGGGTGCGAGTGTCGTCCAGCTCGAAGGGTACGATATCGGGTGGACGCAAACGGACCTCCAGGTACCCTCGGGCGGCGTGATCGAGATGAAGAATGTCGGATCGGCGGAGCACACCTTCGTCGTCGAAGGGTACAACGAGGACGCGCCGGTTGATCTCCCGATCGGGGGTGAGGTCGTCGAGTGGCAGGTGCCGGCGGATCTCGCACCGGGCGAGTACGTGTTCTATTGTGACGTCCCGGGTCACCGCGAGGCTGGGATGGAAGGCGTCCTGACGATCACCGAGGCAGGCGTGCAGACCGCGGGCGGTGGTGAACAG
>DASYWB010000436.1:0-3996 GCA_035936495.1 Thermomicrobiales bacterium | reverse complement strand
GGCCGTCGAGGCGACGACCGACCGCCGCCGGGCATTGGACGGCGCCGATGTCGTCATCGTGACGTTCCAAGTCGGCGGCCTGGATGCCTTCAAGCTCGACGTCGAGATCCCTCGAAAATACGGCCTCGACCAGACGGTCGGCGACACGCTCGGCCCTGGGGGTGTCTTCCGCTTCTTACGATCCGCACCCGCGTACCGGGAGATTGCCGTCGACATGGCCGAGCTATGCCCCGGTGCCTTATTGATCAACTACGCCAACCCGATGGCAATGAGCTGCTGGTTCTTAGATCTTCTTGGCGTGAAGACGGTCGGACTCTGCCACAGCGTCCAGGGCACGTCGCGCATGCTGGCTCGCCAAATCGGCGTTCCCTATGAGGACGTGACCTTTCTAGCCGCCGGAATCAACCACCAAGCGTGGTTCCTCCGCTTCCAACGGGGCAACGAGGATCTGTATCCCCTACTGCGAGAGGTGATGGCGCGACGCCATCTCGCTCGCGCCCCCTCCAACCAGTTCCCGGCGGACCACGGTAACCACAGCGGGGCCGACCGTGGTGATTCCAGCTACGAGGGTGGCGCGGAGCGGGTCCGGACCGCGATCATGGACACGTTCGGCTACTTCCACACGGAATCGAGTCACCACGCGTCCGAGTACCTGCCCTACTTCCGCAAGAACCGGGAGACGATTGAGCGGGCCATTCCGGAGAGATGGGACTATTACGAGGTTTGCCTGGCCCACGACGCCGACGAACAGACCGGACGGATGCTGGAGCGGCTGAAGGACGCGCTCATGCCATCGCTGGAATACGGGGCGATCATCATCAACGCGATAGCCACCGGCGAGCCAGCAGTCATCTACGGCAACGTCCCAAACCACGACCTGATCTCGAACCTGCCGCGTGGTTGTTCCGTCGAGGTCCCTTGCCTCGTGGATGCCAACGGCGTCCAGCCCACGAGCGTCGGCCCGCTGCCGCCACAATGCGCCGCCGTCAACCGCACGAATATCAACGTGCAAGAGCTCGCGGTCGCGGCGGCATGGGAAGAGAACGCGGCCCACATCGAGCACGCGGTTGCCTTGGATCCGCTGACGGGGGCGTTGATGACACTCGACGAGATCCGGGCCATGGTCAACGACCTCATCACGGCCGAAGCGGAATGGCTACCGGACTTCGCCTGTGCCGCCCGAGCCACCGTGCGGGCCTAGAGGAGCGATCCGTGAGCCATCTCGCGCTTGTATCATTACGCCGCGAATCTACCGTCAATTCGCTCGGTCTCGATGCGACCACTCCATGGCTGAGCTGGACACTGGAGAGTGAGCGCCGCGGGGAGATGCAGCGCACTTATCGGGTGCGCGTGGCAACCTATCCCAACCTGCTTGCCTCGGATCAGGGCGACTGACAGTGGCCCCCGCCAATCGGCGCGGGCCGTTCGATCGGTGTGCCGTTCGGCAACCACTGTCCGCGCTCTAGCTCGGCGGTCCGACGCGCGCCGTCGAGGTGTCCGACGTGATCACGACCACAGAAGGGCGGGCCACGTCTTCACCGGTCGGCCAGAGGCTGATCGGATCCTCGAAGGTCCCACCCTCGCCGGGGTGTTGGACCGAGACGAAGAGGGCCGTGTTGTCGGGATTGAAGATCGGCCCCGAGCACTCGGCGCCCGGAACCGTGCTGAAGAACTGCATCGAGCGGCCGCGCTGCTCACCCTCCGTCGGGGCGACGAAGAGGCCGTCGTTGCCCGGAAGACTGTTCGACAGGCCATCGGTCGAGATCCAGATATTGCCCTGCTTGTCGAAGGTGAGGTTGTCCGGCGCCGCCAGCGGGCTAATGAGGTCAGCCTCGATGCCACCGTACCAGGTGCCACTGTCCTCCGGGTTGCCCGCCAGGATGAAGATCTCCCACGCGAACGTCGTCGCGGCGTGGTCGTTACCGTCCTCGGTAATCTCAATGATGTGGCCGGCGAAGTTGTTCGGCCGCGGGTTAGCCTCGTCAGTGTCCTCCAAGGTTCGGTTGCTGTTGTTCGTGAGGACGAGATAGACCTTACCGGTGACCGGGTTGGTCTCGAAGTCCTCCGGCCGGTCCATCTTCGTCGCTCCGAGGGCATCAGCGGCGAGGCGTGTCTTGGCCAAGACCTCAGCCTGAGAGGCGAAGCCGTTCGCCTCCGTCAACGGTCCCTCGCCGTGGAGGATCGGCAGCCACTCGCCTGTGCCATCGTCGTTGAACTTGGCGACGTAGAGCGTGCCCTCGTTGAGCAAATCGGCGTTCGCCGCCCGCTCGTCGGCGTTGTAGGTGCCGGCGGTGACGAACTTGTAGGCGTAGTCGAAGCGCTCGTCGTCGCCGGTGTAAAAGGCCACCTGGCCACTCGGTGCGACAGCGTGCGTGGCACCCTCGTGCTTGTTGCGTCCCAGCGCGGTCCGTTTCTTCGGCGTGGAGCTCGGATCGTAGGGGTCGAACTCGACGACCCATCCGAAGCGGAAGGGCTCGTTCGGCTCTTGAGCCAGGTCGAAGCGCGGGTAGAACTCCTCCCAGCGCCGCTCACTGCCTTCCTCACCCAGCCCGTAGCGCTCGTGAGCGATCCGGATCGGGTCATCCTCGGGCAGCGCGCTGAGGTTGGCAAAGTACTGCTGGAAGTTCTCCTCGCCAGTGAGGGCGGTGCCCCAGGGAGTGGTGCCGCCAGCGCAATTATTGAGGGTGCCGAGCACCCGTGTCCCAGTCGGGTCGTCGTTGGTCTTGAGCAGCTCGGTCCCAGCGGCCGGCCCGGTGATCTCCATCGGTGTCGTCCCGGTGAGGCGGCGGTTGTACTCCGAGTCCCGGACGACCTCCCATTCCCCGTCGGCGCCACGGCGGACCTCGACGATGCTCAGCCCGTGAGCGGCGAGTTCGACGTCGACGATCTCCTGGGTCGGATTCGCCAGGAACTCGGGGACATCCAGTGGGGCGTTGTCGGGGGTGGCCACCGCGTCCAACTCGGGGTTCCTGGTCAGGTAACCGGAGAACATGAGCTCCGGGTTGGTGTACTCGTGATTGACCACGAGCAGGCCGTGATCCGAGGCTGTCGAATCAGGAGGCAGCGGGAAGAACCCGATCCAGTCGCAGTTGTAGCCGAACTGCTGCTCCTGCGCCGAGGCGGTCTGGTTGTTCAGGTCGAACTCCGGTGCGCCTGCTACGATCGGATCACCCCACTTCAGGAACGGGACCGCCGTGTGGCCGAGAGCGACGACGTGGATATCGCTGGTGTCGAGCGCGATCGGCTCGAACCCGAGCCCGCCGACCGCCGCGCCGTTCGCCTCTGGCGTCGCGCCAGGCGTGGCATCTTGGGCGCCGGCCGGTTTGAGCCCAGCGCCGGCCGGGATCAGGGCCATTGCCGCGAGGGCACCGCTCTTCATCATGCCGCGCCGGCTCCAGCGCCGCGCGAGCACCTCCTGCATCGTCTCGCCGACGCCGGCGGTCGACAGCACCTGATCGCGACCGCCCTCGTAGAACTGTTCGCTCCGGACCATCGTCGTCCCTCCTAGCGACCGCCATCCTCGTCCACCCGGCGCGACTTCGCGTGGGTACCGACCCCGCGCCTGGCAGAGCCGGCTCTCCTCTCTCGTCGGTCGCGGCGTCATTAAACCAGAAAACCAGCAGCGGGAAGAGGCGCTCTCAAACCCGCGATAGGCAGGGTCGTTGAGGCGACCAGTTATGGCCAGCGGTCCGGCCGTCCAGCACATGCCCGCGAGCGTGGACGGCTTAGTGGAATGTTGATAAAACGCGGGCCACCGGGACAACCCCGGTGGCCCGCCACTGAGTCGCCGCACCCGCGTGGACCGGAGGGCTAAGCCAGTGCTTACTATCGCGAGGGCCGCGACGATTGGCACCGCGCCGAGAACGGACGACGAGGGTGGCCACCGTGCTGATGCCGGCATCGGACCGTGTCTCTCTCTCAGCGGCGGTTCCCCATCGCGTCGTTTCTCTATCGCTAGCCCTTATGTAGGTGGTGGTGCGTAACCACCGGACGCCC
>DASYWB010000435.1:0-3163 GCA_035936495.1 Thermomicrobiales bacterium | reverse complement strand
CCACGTGGGCGTTGAAACACAATACCGGACCATCAACGTCTCCGAATTCGGCAATCAGGTTCGGCTTGATCGGATCGCGTTCGACTTTCCGACACGCAAATCCAGCCGCCTCGAGTGTCTTGATGCAGTAGTCTATTGCCTCTCGCACATCCCCCGGCGGGTTGGCGGAGGGGATCTGCACCAGCCCTTGGAGAAAGCCGATCACCTCATCTTCATGGATCTCCGCCAGTACACGTTCCGCCAGCGACGCCGGCAGCGACGGCTCACTCGCAATGTTTCCCGCCGCGGCCATGGTCTACGCTCCCTCGCTCATCGCGACGCGCCGCTGAAGGCCCGCGCGGCCACCTTTGGTATTCTATCAACCGACAGACCAGAGACGGGCAAACGTGAATGCTCGCCGAACTAGATGAGAAAGGAGCAGGAGCAAGATGCACGACGGACGCAAGCGGGTGGCCATGGTATTGGCACCGAATTTTGAGGACATTGAAGCAACCGATCCAAAGGCGTACTTGGAGAGTCTCGGTGCCGACGTCACGGTGATCGGCATCGAACGGGGCGAGATCAGCGGGAAGAAAGGGGCAACCCTGACCAGTGATGCGACGTTTGACGACGTCCAGCCCGAGGATTTTGACCTGTTGGTCATCCCCGGCGGGGGTGCTCCCGAGAACCTCCGCATCCACCAGCCGGCCGTGGCGTTCACGCGATCGTTCGTCGAGAGTGGGAAGCCGGTTGCCGCGATCTGTCACGGCCCTCAGCTGTTGATCTCGGCCAAGGTCCTCGAAGGGCGCCGGCTGACCGCTGTCAACAAGATCAGAGACGATATCGTTAACGCTGGCGGCGAGTGGATCGACGAGGAGCTGGTTGAGGATGGAAATCTGATCACCTCCAGGGTTCCGGCGGATCTCCCTGCCTTCAATCACGCCTTAGGCCGCGCCTTGGCGGCCGTACCGGCCGGCGCGTCGTAGTTCGCCGGTCTTCAGTCCAGGCGGCTCGGATGTCGCGCCGCTCCCGGAGCACCGGTTGTGGTCGATCGTCTCGCATGCGCCTGTTCGCGGGCGGAACCGACCCATTGGCATGACCTCGAGGTGACCTATCTTGACGACAACGGTCCAAACCCGCAACGATCCCGGAATGCTGGCGCGGCTGCGAGCAGCCTCGACCTTCATCTTCGATATGGACGGCGTCCTCTACCGGGGCTCTGAGGCGCTGCCCGGTGTCAGGTCATTGCTGGAGACGCTGGGACGCACCGGGAAGCGCTTCATGCTCGCCACCAACAACTCGATGGCTTCTCCCGAGAGCTACACCGCCAAGCTTGCCAACATGGGGATTCAGGTGTCACCAGAGCGCATCCTGACGAGTGGCACCGCGACGGGAGATTATCTCCGCGAGACCCTTCCGCCGGGGGCCGGTCTGTACATCGTCGGCATGCCCGCGCTCTCCGAGCAGATTCTCGGGCGCACCGATTTTCACCCAGTAGACGCCGCGAACGAGGTCCCTGCCGCGGTCGTCGTCGGGCTCGATTTGACCTTCACCTACGAAAAAATGAAGCTGGCGATGGCCTCAATCCTCGCGGGGGCCACGTTCGTGGCCACGAACGCCGACGCTACGTTACCGACCGAGCGGGGTTTCGTTCCGGGAGCGGGGAGTATCATCGCCGGCATTGCGCTCGCCAGCGGGGTGCAACCCACGGTCATCGGCAAGCCCTCACCCCGCACGCTCCTGCATGCTGCCAAGCAGATGGGCGCGTCGCCCGCGGAGACGGTGATGATTGGCGACCGCTTGGACACCGACATTCTCGCGGGGCAGCGCGCCGACATGCTCACCGTCCTCGTGCTGACTGGCGTCTCATCCAGGGATGACGTCGAACGCGAGGGGATCGTTCCCGATCTCATCTTCGACAACGCACTCGCGCTTCACCACGCGATTGACGCTCCACTAAACGGAGAAAACCCATGAATCCCGGCGTGAGCGCCGTTCTTGACCGCCTGTACCAAGCCGATGCGGCTCAGCCAGAGGCCGGACTCGGACGCGATCAGCGAACCCGCAACGTTGATCGCGATACGGGGCGTTTCTTGCGTCTGCTGGTGATGACGATGCACGCGCGCCGGATCCTCGAGATCGGCTCGTCTAACGCGGTCTCGACGATCTGGCTGGCCTCGGCCGCGTCCGAACTCCAGGGGGAGGTCATTGGCACCGAGATCCTACCCGCGCGTGCGGAGGAAGCCAACGCCAATCTAAGCGAAGCCGGTCTGTCCGGCGTCGCGACGGTCTTCGTCGGTGATGCGCGCGAAATCGTCCAGTCCTTCGAAGGGTTATTCGATTTCGTCTTCATCGACGCCGAGAAAGAAGACTACGCTGACCACTTCCATGCCGTGGTAGACCGCGTTCGTGAGCGGGGGGTGGTCCTCGCCGACAACGTCATCTCTCATGACCTGTCCACCTACCAGCGGGTGCTCGCGGCCCGAGACGACATCGAAACGGTGACGTTGCCCATCGGGCGTGGTCTGGAGTTGGCGGTCAAGCGTTAGAAGCTATCGGGGCGCGAGGCGATGCAGAGAACGCGTCAGACGTGATTCAAAGAGCTCCAATCAGCCGGGTCGGCCAGCCTATGCCGGCCTGAAGCAGCTGAATGCGAACCGTCGCTTACCAGACTCGCCCGACCGCGGCCACGGCCCCGACGGCATTGACCGTTCGTCCATTGGTCTCGCGATAGGCGGCGTCTCGCACGGCCGTGATCTCCTCGTCGGTGGCCATGCTGGGCGTGACCGTTTCGGAACGGTCGTGGCCTCGGATATGAACGGCCTCTTTCGTCTCGCGGGCGTGGCTGAGCGCGGCGAGCCGCACCGAGAAATAGGACCTATCTTCGGCAAGCGTATGGTCGTTCACCGTCGCAACATAGGCCCGCTTCATCGGTGACCTCCGTTCACGTAAGACGCGACAATCGCTCCGCATCTCCGATGCTATCGCATAGCTGTTACCCGCCCATCGCGAGACCTGGAGGGATGCCCGCCAGGCCCTATGTAGGCCAGGGGTAGGCAACGCTGGAAGATCGGCGCCTCTGAGGAAGTGGACGCGGTCCCCGCCGTCGCCCCACTCTTCGACGGCATCCTCTACCGGGTCAACGGAAGATCGAGAAGGTAATCTCCTTCGCCGTGAGGAACTC
>DASYWB010000434.1:0-4365 GCA_035936495.1 Thermomicrobiales bacterium | reverse complement strand
GATGATCCGCATCGCCTCGCGCTCGGCATGGCGTGCCACCTCTCGCGCAACACGAGCGAGACGGTCGAGCGCGGAGTTCAAGTCGGCAATCGGTGGATTCATCGGCCCCACTTCGTCTCGCAGCGCGCCGCGATACCAGCGGCCTAGCCGGCGTCGGACCTGATTCACCGACGGACCCGCCAATCCTGTTGTCCGGGCATGGCGTTCAAGAAGCTCGCGGACCTCCTGGCCCCGCAAGGGCAGCCCGGCCACCCGGTCGACGGCCGCTCGCTGACTCCGGACTCGCTCCACGTCGATATCCCATTGAAGGATCAGCCCGAACGCGGAACTGGCGCCTTGCGCCCTATCCAGCATCTCGACACCGACGAGCGCCTCGTCTACCTCCACACGGTCCCGGAACCCGAGCAAAGGTGCGGTCGCGTCGATCCCGCACCCGATCGCGGCCCGTGCCAGACGAAAGTAGTACAGCCCGACCATCAGCTCTTCCTCTGCCCGGATCGGCAGCTCGTCTAGCCCAGCCAGGACCGGCATTAACGCCGCGCCGTCGAGAGGCGCGAAGAACACCGATGGCGGTGCCGCGAGGAGGACCACTTGATCAGGCCGAACCGTTGTCCTGACAACGCCGTACTTCCGCTTGAACATCAACCGGGTCAACAAGTAGTCCGGGCAGAGAAAGACCCCGTCGATCAAGAGCGGATTGGCATCGTAAGGGGTGATGAGATCCGTGACGATCTCGCCAAGCGTGAGCAAGCCCGCCACGACGGCCGCGCTAACTTGCTTTGCCCGAGCGGTCTCTACTGAAAACTTAGCGTCTGCCGCTTGCAGCGCCGGTCTTCCATCAACGGTGCCGACGAGCAACAGGTCGGGGTTTTGGAGAGCGCGTCTCGAAGCCTTCGACGCGATCGCGGGCTGGTCGTCGAGGCGGATGACGCGGTCGACCGCCAGGGCGCGCCCACTGTCGTCGAGAATCTCACGTGCGCTTCCCGGCCAGGTGCCGACTTGAGTGGCGGCCACATCAGCCCAGCGCGCACCGATCATCGTACTCGCGGCTCCGCGATCCGCGAGACTCATGACCTGACGATTGAGCGCCGCCGAGATTAGATCTCCACCCGGAAGTTTTGACGACCGGACGTTCCCTCTTCCCATGGATTGCCGAGTTGCTCCTTTGACGTCCCGATGCCTCTTGGGTGGCGAAGGCTTGCAGCCGATGCTCCGAAGCATACCAGCCCGCGCGCCGGCGGCTGGTAAAATTGACCGTCGTCGATGCGCATACGCCCCGGAACACCGACCATGACCGAAGGATTCTATCGGCCGTCTCCACTCGACGGCCACCTGACCACCTTCCTGCAATTAATCGAGGAACTAGGCGACGGCTACCGGCCGATTGCCCACGCCCCGGTGCTCGCGGAGCGAGGCGGCTGGCAACCCGCCTTCAGCAATGCGCTGTTTGACAGCGCCCGTGGGCGCCGCCTCGTCGAGCCCTATCAACCACGTCGCAATGTCACCCGCTGGCGTCTTTCTCAGCGGGGACGGGATTGGCTGGCCGAACGTGTTGCCTCGCAGGAGGGCGACCCGTCTTCGTCCGGTGTCTCACGCTAGACGGTACCGCGGTTGCGCGACGCTCCCGTGCTCTGTTAGAACGCGATGAACATTCCGCTTGCCCTCCAGGGATACGGGACGGCCTGGCTGACACCATTGGATAGGGAAATTTCCCCATGACAGCGACGACCACCGGACGGACACGCTGGGCCGCGGACGGCGCCAGCATGACCGCCGCCGATATCGCCATCGCGACCCTCGAAGCGCACGGGGCTGAAACGGTCTTCGGCGTGCCCGGTGTTCACACCCTCGCCCTCTACGATGCCTTATCCCGGTCCTCGCTCACGCACATTCTGGCTCGCCACGAGCAAGGCGCGGGCTTCATGGCCGATGGCTACGCTCGCGCGACCGGGCGACCGGGCATCGGGATCATCATTACTGGGCCGGGCATCACGAACGTCGCAACACCCGTCGGTGAAGCTTACGCCGACTCATCGCCGGTCTTCATCTTGTCATCCAATGTCGAGCGCCCCTATCTCGATAGCATGCGCGGGAGTCTCCATGACCTCAAGGACCAGCTTGGGCTAATGGCCGCGGTCACCGGGTGGAACACCCGGGTCTTGGACGCCGCGGACACATCGGGCGCCGTCAGCGAGGCGATGCGTCGCGTCTCCAGCGGACGCCGTCTTCCCGTCCATGTCGAAATCCCGCTCGATATCCTCGACGAGCTCGTCGGGGATGCGTCAATCGAAAGCCAGCGCCCACCGGGACCAATCAGCCCGGACCCACGATTGCTTGAAGAGGCCGCTTCGCGACTCCAGTTGGCTCGCAAGCCGGTGCTCTACTGTGGGGGCGGCGCGGTCTCGTCGGCGGCGGGCGAGCACGTCATCCCCCTGGCCGAGCGGCTAGGGGCGCCCGTTCTCACGTCGATCATGGGAAAAGGCAGCGTGCCGGAGGACCACCCTCTTGTGCTAGGCACGCTCTGGAGTCGAGAGAACGATGTGGATACCTTGCTCCGGGAAGCCGACTGCATGGTGGTCTTCGGCTCGAAGCTAGGCGTCCAGGCGACCAACCACTTCCGGATGCCGATCCCCGCCGAGCTGATCCGAGTCGACGTCGATGAGCTGGAGCTCAACCTCAACGCCCGACCGACGCTCTCGATCCTTGGCGATGCCGCTCTAGCGGCCGAGGGTATCGTCAGCCTCCTTGCCGGCAGGGACTTTGCCGCGCCCGGCTTCGGCATCGAGCGTGTAGGGGATGCGCGTCGTCACGCCCGCACCGGTGCTTTTGGCGCTGATCGTCTCCCGTACATCGCCGCCTTGCGCCGCGCGGTTCCCCGGGACGGCATCGTTGCCTTCGACATGACGATGATGAGCTACGCCGCTTGTTACCTGTATCCCACCTATCTGCCAAGGACGTTCCTCTTCCCCTCGGGCTACGGCACGCTTGGCTTCGCCCTGCCCGCGGCACTCGGCGCGAAGGTCGGCCGGCCACAGACGGCGGTCGCCTGCGTGGTGGGAGACGGGGGCTTCCAGTACACCATGCAAGAGATCGGGACCGCGGCGCAGCATCGGATTGGCGTGCCGATCGTCATCTTCAACGACTCCACCTACTCGGCTGTCAAGGACGAGCAGGCGCGGACGCGGGGCGGCCGGTTCATCGGCGTCGATCTGGTCAACCCCGACTACGCTACGCTGGCCTCCGCGTACTCCATTCCCGGGGTCCGTGCCGACACCCCGGAAAGCCTCGAAATCGCGCTCTCCGAGGCACTGACGCGCGACCTGCCCACCATCATCGACGTCGCCATCGAACCCTGGGTGTAACCGGCCGGCTGGATCTCGCCTGGGTTACCAACAGAGCAATGATCGCCACGATGCCAAGGCCCGACGCCGTCCTAGCCAGCCAGTCCAAGGCCGTCACCGTGTAACTCAGACGCACGTCGACGATACCCGGCGGCACCGCCACGGCCATGTAGCCGTCGGCGGTGCGCTGGATAGGCACCTCGTCGCCGTTGACGGTGGCTCGCCAGCGGGGGAACCAATTGACCCGGATCGTGGCGAGCCCGCCGGGAGAAGCGCCGCTGGCGCTCACGCGCTCCCGCTCGACCGCGATGTCGTCGATTTGTCCCGAGTCCAACGTCACGAGCGGGGACGGCTCGACGACCTCATACACGCGATAGAGCCCGTCCGCGGCCAGGCTCAGCGATGAGGACGCATCGGCCGCCGCCGTGGCCGTCTGTCCGGTGACAACCACGGCGCCAATTCCCTCTTGGTCCAGGAACGGGGCATCGAACGTTTGGAAGACCGTCATCGTGCTGAACGCGTTGCCATCCAACGATGAGTAGTCTGGTGCCGCATGGTCAGCTTGCCAGGACCACAGCCAGTCGTTGTACCGCAACGGTCGCTCGGTCCAGAGCGGAGCCCAGAGCTGCAGATGCCATGAGAGCGCCGAGCCGACCACGTAGAGCGCCGTGCCCTCCGGCGCGATCTCGTCTGCCGTCGCCACGGCGTCGCGCAACGAGACCATAGACGGTGCCGCGGTCGTCGGCACCGGGAACAGACCTTGGTTTTCCTTCGGCAATCCACCGAACGGGGCGAAGACGAAACCCACGACGATTGCCGAGGCGAGCCCGAGCTGGATCAGGCCAGCCGGCATTCGATGTTTGGGACGCGGCAGAGCCGACACTACGAGGGCATGGACGCCTACTCCGGCGAGATAGAGCACGATCAAACGCTGGAATGGCATGAGTCGAGTGGCTTCGAGCTGGTCGAATGGACCTTCGCCGTCTCCCCCTAAACTGATGGCAACGGTGACCACCGCATACAC
>DASYWB010000433.1:0-6004 GCA_035936495.1 Thermomicrobiales bacterium | reverse complement strand
CCCCCCCCCCCCCCCCCCCCCCCCCCCCCCCCCCCCCCCCCCACTCTACCCTCAGTCGATGAGCTCTTAGGCGACGAGTGGCGCTTCGGTCAGCTCAGCGTGGAAAACCAACCGGCCGTTCTCCGCGTCTACCGTGACCGTCTCGCCATCGTGCAGCTCCCCGTTCAGGACGCGCATCGCCAGCGGATCCAAGACTTCCTTTTGGATCAATCGCTTCAGCGGCCTGGCACCAAAGACGGGGTCGTAGCCTCGCGTCGCCAGCCACTCCTTCGCCGCTGGCGTAATCCTCAGATCGATCTGCCGATCGCTCAACCGCTTGGCCACCTGCTGGAGTTGAATCTCGACGATCTCACCAATCTGTTCCGTGGTGAGCGGCTTGAAGATGATGATCTCGTCGATCCGGTTCAAGAACTCGGGTCGGAAGTTGGCCCGTAGCGCCTCCATCACCTGGCGTCGCATCTCTTCCTCGCGGTCCGGCCCGAGGGAGGTGACGTACGTCGAGCCCAGGTTGCTGGTCATGATGATCACCGTATTCCGGAAATCAACCGTCCGACCCTGGCCGTCGGTCAACCGCCCGTCGTCCAGGATCTGGAGCAAGATATTGAATACCTCCGGGTGCGCCTTCTCGATCTCATCGAACAAGATCACACTGTAGGGCCGCCGCCGTACCGCCTCCGAAAGCTGGCCACCTTCGTCGTACCCGACATAGCCCGGCGGTGCACCGATCAGCCGGCTGACCGCGTGCCGCTCCATGTACTCCGACATGTCGATCCGCACCATCGCTTGATCGCTGTCGAACATGAACTCTGCCAGCGCCCTCGCCAGCTCGGTCTTACCGACACCCGTCGGCCCTAGGAAGATGAAGCTGCCCAGTGGCCGGTTCGGATCGGACAACCCCGCCCTGGCTCGCCGGATCGCATTCGAGACCGCCGCGAGTGCCTCGTCTTGGCCGACCACGCGCATGTGCAGACGCTGCTCCATCTTGAGGAGCTTCTCGATCTCACCTTCCAGTAGGTTACTGACCGGCACACCGGTCCAGCGGCTGACGACCTCGGCGATATCCTCGGCGTCCACTTCTTCCTTGAGCAGCTTGCTCTCGGCTTGAAGCTGCGACAGCTTCCGCTCCCCCTCCTTGATCTGCTCTTCAAGTTGAACGAGGGTGCCGTATTGGAGCTCGGCCGCCCTGTTGTAGTCGTAGGCGCGCTGTGCTTGCTCGATCTCGTTCCGGGTGCGGTCCACCGCGTCTCGCAGCTCGGAGATCTCGCTGAGGGCATCGCGCTCCTGGTCCCACCGCGAGCGCAGCGCGTCGCGCTCTTCCTTGAGGTCCGCCAGCTCCTTTTCTAGATTCTGAAGCCGCTCGGCCGACGCCGTGTCCTTCTCCTTCTTCAACGCCTCCCGCTCGATCTCCAACTGCATGATCCGGCGCTCGACTTCATCCAGCTCAACCGGCATCGAGGTGATCTCCATACGGAGCTTCGACGCCGCTTCATCGACCAGATCGATCGCCTTGTCAGGCAGGAAGCGATCAGAGATGTACCGGTGCGAGAGCACGGCCGCCGCCACCAGCGCCGAGTCTAGAATCTTGACCTTGTGATGGACCTCGTACCGCTCACGCAGCCCGCGCAGGATCGAGATCGTATCCTCAACGCTTGGCTCGCCTACGTAGACCGGCTGGAACCGCCGCTCCAGCGCCGCGTCCTTCTCGATGTATTTTCGGTACTCGCTGAGCGTGGTCGCGCCAATCGCGTGAAGCTCGCCGCGCGCCAACATCGGCTTGAGCATGTTCGACGCGTCCATCGATCCTTCGGCCGCCCCGGCGCCGACCACCGTGTGGAGCTCATCGATGAAGAGGATGATCTCGCCCTCGGACTCCTTGACTTCTTTCAAGACCGCCTTCAGGCGCTCCTCGAACTCGCCACGGAACTTCGCCCCGGCGACCAGGGCGCCGAGATCAAGCGTGACGACTCGCTTGTCCTGGAGCCCTTCCGGCACGTCACCTCGTACGATGCGCTGCGCGAGTCCCTCAACGATGGCGGTCTTACCCACACCAGGCTCGCCGATCAGGACGGGATTGTTCTTTGTCCGCCGGGACAGAACCTGAATAACCCGCCGGATCTCCTCGTCGCGCCCGATCACGGGATCGAGCTTCCCTTGTCGCGCGTACTCGGTCAGGTCTTGCCCGTACTTCTCAAGCGACTGATACGTATCTTCTGGGTTCGTGCTCGTGACCCGCTGACTCCCCCGGATCTCGCGCAGCGCCTCATGTACCGCTTGCGTCGTCACGCCATGCCGGTTCAACACCTTCGCCGCTGGTGACGAGGCGACGCTCAGAATGCCGAGGAGCAGATGCTCGGCGCTCACATACTCGTCGCCGAACCGACGAGCCTCATCTTCCGCGGCTTGTAACGCTTTCCGCAGGCCGCTGCTGATGGACGCCTCCGCGCTGTATTGCAGCTTCGGCGCCTGATCGAGCAGACGTTCAACCTCCTGTCGCACGGCGGCAGGATCAGCGCTGAGTTTCAGCAAGACCTGCGGAACGACGCCTTCTCCCTGGGCCACCAGGCCGGCAAGGAGCGCCTCGGGTTCTAACTGCGCCAACTGCCGTCGCTCTGTTTCCCGCTGGGCAAAGACGATCGCCTCTTGTGCCTTATCTGTAAATCGCTGTGGTGTTGCCACACGTTCCTCCTCTCAAGACTCCTAAATTTGCATAACACCTGGTGGAATGTGCCCCGCCATAGGCGATCCGATCTCTTGACCCGGACGATGCGGGTCTGTAGAGGGGCGGCGGGCTACGTGGGTGCTGGTTCCTCGATGAAGCCGAGAGACGCCAGGACCAGGTCGAGTTCCCGTTGCAAGTCTGTTGCCCCCGTGGCGCCGCCGGGCCGACCGGGTTTCGGGCCAGTCCGGCTTCGTAGGTCTCGCAGGCTCGCGGTCAGCTCCAAGGCGAGTTGGACGCCTGCCAAGTTCAAGCCCCGCTCTTCAACCAGGTACTTCACCTGCCGGAGCCGCTCGATGTCACGATCCGAATAGAGCCGGAGATTCCCCGTGGTGCGAGAGGGCGCCACAAGCCCTTCTCGCTCATACTTCCGCAACGTCTGCGGGTGCATCTCGACCAGCCGAGCCGCTACGCTGATCACAAACAATGGTTCGCTATAGCGCGGTGTCATATGTTCGCCTCCATACTTCCACTCACGAAGTATAAACCTTGACACGACACGTGTCAATTCACTGACGGCTTCGCCTCGTCAACGGGAAATAGCGATCTAACGCCGGTCAGGAGGAGAACGATCTGATGTTGATCTACGCGCATCGGGGTTCGTCTGCGGACGAACCAGAGAACACGCTTCGCGCGTTCCGGCAGGCAGCCGCCGATGGAGCCGACGGCATTGAGTTTGACGTCCACGCGACGGCTGATGGCGTCCCGGTCGTCATCCACGACCGGGACTTGGCGCGAACAACGGATGGCCACGGATTTGTCGACCAGGTGACCTATGACGTGCTTCGCGCCCTGGACGCTGGCGAAGGCGAGCGCGTCCCGACCCTTGAGGAGGTCATCAAGGTCGCCGAAGGCCGGCTCAAGCTCTACATCGAGCTCAAGCAGCCCGGTGCCGAGCAAGCCACCCTGGACGTTCTCAACGCGTCGGCGACGCGCGATTGGATCATCGCGTCATTCAACCACGACACCCTTCGCCGGGTCCGGGAGCTCGCGCCGCGCGCCGAGCTCTGGGTCATCAGCCACTCGGCCTCTACCGACGTGATCGAGACGGCGCGCGAGCTCTCCGCGACGACGATCAGCTTATGGGCCGAGACGACCAGTCCCGCGGCGGCCGCACGCCTCTTCACGGCGGACCTCGACCTGGCGGTTTGGACGGTGAATGACGCCGTCATCGCTCGCCAGGCACAGCTACTCGGGGCGTCCGCGATCTGCACCGATCGGCCGCGGCTCATCCGTGCCGGATTACCGGGCACCGACGACGGTCAGCCCTGAGGCACCAACGCTATCCGAACTCCGTACGAGAGGGGGCCATTACAGCCAGCGCCGCGGCGCTATCCTCGCGCGTCCTCCCGCGCCCGCGAGACGGCGCGCTTGGTCAGCACGCCAACAAGGTGCCGCCGGTATTCTTCGGAGGCAAATGCGTCACCGTTCAGCTCGAGCCCCTGACCGGCGACATCCGCGGCTCGCTGAATCGTCTTCTCGTCGAGCGGCTGGCCGATGAGTGCTTCCTCGGCGGCACTCGCCCGTGTCGCTTTGGTTGTCGCCCCCGTCACCGCGATCCGCGCGCCGCGACATGTCTCACCGTCGAGCTCGATCACCGCCGCGACACCCGCCACGGCGTAACCCGAGGCCGGATGCCGTTGCTTCTCGTAGGCCGTGCCGACCGAACCGCCCGGTGGTGAAACAACGATTTCCGTCAGGATCTCATCGTCGGCAAGCGACGTGGTGAAGAGATCGACGAAGAAGTCTTCGATGTCGATCGATCGCTCTCCATTCGGCCCAACCGCCTTGAGTTGCGCGCCTATCGCCAGCATGATGGCGGTGTAGTCGGCGGCGGGATCGCTATGGGCTAGCGAACCGCCGAGCGTGCCCCGCACTTGCACCTGGGCATCGCCCACCAGCCGCGCTGCCTCGCCGATCATCGAGATAGCCCTCAACTCCGGAGATTCCGCAAGTTGATTGTAAGTTGTCATCGCGCCGATGGTGATCGCACCATTCGCGGTTACGCCTCGCAGCGCCGAGATCGCATGCAGATCGATCAGCGCCTCCGGCATTGCCAGCCGGAGTTTCATGGCCGGCAGCAACGAATGACCTCCCGCCAAGACCTTCGCATCCGGGTTCTCTTGAAGCAGTTTCACGGCCTCTTGCACCGACTCCGGCCGGTGATAGCCAAATTGCGTGGGGAACACCGCGCCTCTCTCCTTCGCTCATCGACTCAACAATCATCGGTCCCATCGTCCATCACGGGCTACCGGTTCTCAGCCATCAACCGGGCGGCATGCTGGACCGACCGCACGATATTGTGGTAGCCCGTACAGCGGCAGAGGTTGCCTTCAAGCGCGTGCTCGATCTCTTCCTCCGAAGGATCGGGGTTGCGCCGGAGCAGCGCGGCCGACGACATGATCATCCCTGGGGTGCAAAAGCCGCACTGCAACCCGTGCTTCGCCCAGAAGCCTTCCTGGATCGGATGAAGCTGGCCATCTTGCATCATGCCTTCAATCGTCGTCACCTGAGCACCATCGGCTTGGACTGCCAGGACAGTGCAGCTCTTGACCGTCTCGCCGTTCAAGTCAACGACACAGGCCCCACACTGGCTCGTGTCACAACCAACGTGTGTGCCAGTAAGCCCGAGGTGGTCACGGAGATAGTGGACGAGGAGTAATCGCGGTTCCACCTCCGACCGGTACGACTTCCCGTTCACGTTTACTTCGATCACCATTGTCTGGGGTCCGGCTACCGCCTGAGCCATGGTCTTCGATCCTCCTTTGCTACCTCGCGCGCCGATCTCATCCCGTCGGCGGAGTATATCGCCGTTGTCGCGGGCTGTCTCCATTCGCGCCGCACGGACGCGTCCATCATGCGCGGACACGGCGCGGGTCTACCTCGTGCCGGCCCGCGTGCCTGCTGCCAGGGAGCGAGGGTTGGGGCGGGTTCATTCACCGCCGAACTCGCCGTATGCAACCAAAATAAGTACGGATTCGCCCGGGTCCGCGCCACCAGCGAAGTGCTGATCCGATCCCTGCTCTCTCAACAGTCCGCCAGCGACCGCCTATCAACGTCATCCTGGCTTCAGCTAGCGGTGGTTGTCGCGGTGATGCTCTCGGTCTCAACCTGGTGATGCTCGTTCGAGGGTTCCGACAGCTCAATGATGATCCGCATCGCCTCGCGCTCGGCATGGCGTGCCACCTCTCGCGCAACACGAGCGAGACGGTCGAGCGCGGAGTTCAAGTCGGCAATCGGTGGATTCATCGGCCCCACTTCGTCTCGCAGCGCGCCGCGATACCAGCG
>DASYWB010000432.1:0-2498 GCA_035936495.1 Thermomicrobiales bacterium | reverse complement strand
GGCTTCAGGACCAGGATATATGATGGTCACCCTCGGCACGCGGGAGGACACGAGGTCATCTGGTCCAACAAATGAAAAGTACGTGTGCGCAACCGGCCGGCGGGACAGAATCTGCCGGGTCCCCATGGCCCGGTCACGGCTCGACGTCGCCCCATTGGTGGCCGGTCATCCGTCTCGGCTCGGTGCATCCCCCGCTGCCGGCGCCGCCTGGTCCGCCTCCTTCCCTCGTGGGTGACAGGAATCCTGCACCGGCTCACTAAGGCACCTGCTCCGACCAATCTCTTTGTTAGACCGCGTCACACAAGGTCCTCCCCTACGCGATGGCAGCTGACGCGCCCGTGCGCTCGGCCCCGCCGCTGCCAATG
Source organism: Thermomicrobiales bacterium (assembly GCA_035936495.1). Classification (GTDB taxonomy): domain Bacteria; phylum Chloroflexota; class Chloroflexia; order Thermomicrobiales; family UBA6265; genus DASYWB01. The sequence goes on along the minus strand of DASYWB010000432.1, from coordinate 2,133 downwards.
TGAAAACTGTCCGGGAGAGAACCTACTCCGGCGCCCTGTCCTCGGGCTCGTATCCTAGCAACTCCCCCGCATGGGAGAGGTCCCAGAACTGGCGGGGGTTATTGCTGATGCCGTAGACGACCGCCCAGTACACGTCGCGCGCGTCGAGGCAACACTTGACGAGGTTGGCGATGTCGCGGCGGCTCTGCCAGGTCGCGCGCATCCGCTTCCGCCGGTCTTCCTCGGTCTGGAGATCGAGCAGCGTGGGCGAGGTCGTGAGCACGGCCTCGTCAAGCGGATCGTCGCTGGCGCGGACCGAACCGATCCGCAGGCAGAACACCTGCAAGCCGTAGCGTTCCATGTAGTAGCGACCCAGCGCTTCCCCGTAAGCCTTGGAGACGCCGTACAGGGAGTCGGGCCGGATCGCGACGGTGTGATCGTAGACGCGAGGGTCGTCGAGCTCGTAGAGATCCGGCGCGCCATCAAACTCATACATGCCGATGACGTGGTTCGAGGACGCAAAGATCACCCGCTCGACGCCGGAGCGCCGTGCGGCCTCGAAGACGTTGTACGTACCAATGATGTTGTTGGGGAGAATCTCTTCCCAGGGCGTCTCGACGGCCGGCGACGCGGCCAGATGGACGACCGCGTCGACCCCGACGAACGCGGGGAGGATGGCCTCGAGATCGGAAATATCGGCGACATGGCTCGGGTAATTGGCCGGCTTTCGCGTCAAGGCCGACAGCTCGAACTGATCCGCGAGGTACTCGCGGAGCGCGGTGCCAATCGTCCCGTCGGCGCCAGTGATCAACACGCGCATACGGTGGTGCCTTTCCCTATCGCTCATCGATGTCTCCGTCTGTCTCTGATCAAACCCTCGCTCACGAGAGCGGCGCGTCTCCGCGTTCGATAGGCACACTATGATGCAACATCGCGGTCCCGCAACGCCGAGAGACCCTGCCGCAGGGCCTGGCCATAGATCCAGAGGTCGCCCGAGTAGGCCAAGCAGCGAAAGCCTTGCGCGAGGAGCGCGAGTCCGTTCTCGCTGTCGGTCGCCATCATGCCGGCCGCCTTACCATGGCGGTCGCAGGCGGCGAGGACGCGATCGACCGCGTTGAGGTAATCGGGGTGGTTGAATTGGGCCGGGATGCCGAGCGATGCGGTCAGATCGAACTGGCCGATCCAGAGGACATCGATGCCCTCGACCGCCGCGACCGCGTCGGCGGCCTCCACCCCGCCGGGGGTCTCGATCTGCGCGATGAGCATCCCCTCCTGATTCGCCGATTCCATCTTGGCGGCCGGATCGCCGCCCGCGTAGTCGTCATGAGCAATGCCGAAGGCGGCGCCACGGCGTCCGTGTGGCGGGTATTTCGCATGAGCGACGATCTCGCGCGCCTGGCGCTCCGACTCGACCATTGGCACCATCAGCCCCATCGCTCCCACGTCTAGTGGGCGAGACAGCAGATGGTAGGCAGTGGACGGCACCCGCACCATCGGCGCGGGGCCGGTGGTGCCGGAGGTCGCGATCAGTCAGCGGATCGTCTCGATGCTCCACCCCGTATGCTCCATGTCATAGATGACAAACTCGGCCCCCGCCCCGGCCGCGATCCGGGCGATGCCCGGCGTGTTGAACTCGAAGACCATCGTCCCAAGGGAGACGCCGCCTTCACACACCGTCCGCTTGACCGTGTTTTCTCTCATGTGACCTCCACGCCTTTGGCGTATGCTCGCCGCTTGGCGAGGAACGTGGGATTTTGCAGCACCTCGCGATTGACGACATGGGCCGGATCGCGACCAGCCGCGACCTCGATGATGGACCGACAGGCGCTCTCGCCGGTGAGCCGCGCCCATTCGTCCGTCCAGGCGAGAGCGTGCGGCGTGACGATGACATTGTCGAGCTTGAGAATCGGCTCGTCCGGATCGACGGGTTCCTGATCAAAGACATCAAGCGCCGCGCCCGCGATGCGCTCCGCTTGCAGCGCTTCGGTGAGCGCTGCCTGATCGACGATCGGACCGCGCGCGGCGTTGATAAGGAAAGCGGTCGGCTGCATCAAGGCCAGCCTCCTGCGGTTAACGAGATGGCGAGTCTCCGGGGTGAGTGGACAGTTGACGACGACGAAATCCGCCTCTTGAAAGAGCGCGTCGAGCTCGACG
>DASYWB010000431.1:0-2697 GCA_035936495.1 Thermomicrobiales bacterium | reverse complement strand
ATGCATTGCCGAACCGGAGAGCCGTCTTTTCTTCCGCACCGAAGAGGGTCGGATCACCGGTTTGATCTACGCCGCCGACCCATCCCGAAGTGGGAGCAATGCCGGCGCGACGCGCTCCGACGAGGTCTGAACCGCAGCCGGCGTTCCTCCCGGGTCGAGACGTTGCCCTCGGAACTACGGTTACAATCGTTCCCAGCCGCCCTCGCACCTCGTGACGATCCCGAACGTATCGACCTCGATCCGAGCGATAAAGCCGCTCGCGGATTCGTAGCGATACGCGGTCTCCGCGAGTCGTGTATACCGCTGCCATAGCGGTTCGACGACGAGTTCCGGAAACGTTAGCCAGGTTGCGACAACATCGGCGCGTTGCCCAATATCGTTACCCTACGGCGTCAGAGCATCACCTCGCCGCCGTTCGGTCCCAGGAACTGGCCGACGTAGTAGCTGCTTTCGCCCGAAGCCAGGAATACCGCTGTTGGGGAAACCTCTTCCGGCGTGCCGAACCTCGCAATGGGCAGGCGGTCGAGGAGTTTGGCGTCAAAATTCGGGTTCGAGGGCAGGATGCCCGTACTGATCGGTCCCGGCGCAATGCCGTTGACCCGCACACCTTGGCGGATCACTTCGCGGGCGAGGCTCTTCGTGAACGCGATGATGCCGCCCTTGGCCGCTGCGTAGTGGGCGAGGTTCTCGGCCCCAATGTAGGCGATCTGCGAGGCCATGGTAATGATCGTGCCCGACCGGCGCTCCAGCATCGATGGCAGGACGTGGCGCACGCAGCGGAACGTGCCGCCGAGATGAACCGCCACCATCGTATCGAACTCTTCTGGCGTCATTGACGTGACCGGCACTTCCGCCGCGTATCCCGCGTTGGCGACCAGGATGTCGATCCGACCCAGAGCTCCACCGGCCTTCTGGACGACGTCCCGGACCTGATCATCGTCAGCCACCTGACATGCGAAGGCGACGGCGGTTCCCCCGCTGTCGCGCAACTCATCCAGGAGTTCGCTGGGCTCGACCTCGGCAGGATGATACGTCACGGCAACGGACGCTCCCTCGGCAGCGTAGGCACGGGCGATAGCCCGGCCAATACCCCGGCTTCCACCGGTAACCATGGCAACCTTACCGTCCAGTTTGCCCATAGATCTGCTCCTTGTCACATTCGCGCTGAATGTCTCGCCAACCTGAGAATCCGCGAGATCCTGTAGTGCCGCTTGTGAACCATGGCATCACGTTTGCGAACGGGACAAGAACGGGTGTTCAGGAGAACTGGGTCCCCGCCAAAACAACCTAATTGGGACTCACTAGCGTATCGGTTTTGATATGTACCACGAGACGCCTCAGGAGACTGTCGGGGAGCAGTGGTCGAATATCAGCGTGGGTGGCCCCGGTAGCCATGCCGGCGCGAAACACGCGTTCGACCCTGCTACGGTTGTTCTCGCCGACGACGACCCTCTGATCGCTCATCTGCTGACAGAAGCTCTTGAAGATGAGGGCTACCGCGTCTTTAGTGCTTCCGACGGGTTCGAGGCGTGGCAGTTGTGCCAGCGCCATCAGCCCAAGGTGGTGATCACGGACGTGATGATGCCACGGATGGATGGGATTGAGCTGTTGTCGCGGTTGCGTGACTCTAGCGGGCTACAACAACCAGCGATGATCCTGATGAGTGCGGTGCCCCAGTCGATCTCCCACCCTGACGTGTCGTTCTTGCCCAAGCCGTTCGATCTCCAGGATGTGCTCGACAAGGTCGCGATGCGCCTGGATGAGCGGTCAAGCGCTTGACGCTCACGAAACAGGCATGGTAGCTTGCTAGTCACACATGAACGAGGCGCATTCGTCTAGCGGCCTAGGACACCGCCCTCTCAAGGCGGAGACCACGGGTTCGAATCCCGTATGCGCTACCAGCAACGCGAACGGTCCGGCGGAAACCGCCGGACCGTTGCCATATCACTCCCGGTCTGCCTCCATTGAGAGGGTACCGAAAAAGGAGAAACTCGGCGGTTGGATACCGCGCAGGGCAAGCCTGGCGTTTGACCCGGCAAGGTGGCGGCAAGTCATCGCTAGGACACCCCTCATGGATGCCCGGTATCCAGCCGCGTCGGCTCATTGAGGGACGGGGCGGGTTTGGCATCATGGTCCCGCGGTGCCGCCCTGGCACGGGCGCCACGAGGGGTGCCCCGACGATGGATCCCCGGTTTCCCATCCCCAGCACGGCACCCACCGCCTGGTCGCCCTTATGACCGAGCTTTACCCCGGCGTATCGGCCGCTCGGCTGACACGCGGCTCCGATGGCTTGTCCGGCTTCGGAGCGCGAGGTGGCGGTCCAGCGTCCAATTCCTCGGCATTCGTAGCCGCGTCTCCCACCTCTTGCTCGACCCGCGGTCCTGGTACGTCGTTAACCGCGTCTGGGCGGGGATGGGAATCCTCGGGACTCTCGCGCGTTCCACCCGAAGAATGCTTCACGCTGTCATTCCCATCGTCTTGATTGGCCATGATTCTCTCCTGAAGCGACTCTCATGGAGCATAATGTACCAACGCGACATCGGTGCCGAGACTGCCTCTCTACCACCGTCGCTGCTCCTCGTCCGCTTGGCCGCCTCGTACTATGTCGCCCGGCTCAGCGTGGCCTTCCGCGAAGGCCGGCGGATCGCTGGCTGGAAATGACTCCTCAGACGCCTCGGTGATCTCGTCGGCCGCCCC
>DASYWB010000430.1:0-11379 GCA_035936495.1 Thermomicrobiales bacterium | reverse complement strand
GCGCGAGATCGACCGCGACGCCCGGCGTTGCTTCGCACTCGGGGAGGTCGGCGAGGCCTGCCGTGTCCGGCGGACATGTCAGGATGGTGATCGACATGTCTCCCAACGGGTTCAGCGGATCTGTTCCGAGGAAGTCGACCTCTTCGCCATCGGACAAGCCGTCACCGTCCGTATCGGCCAGGGCCGGATCGGTCCCCAACTCCGCCTCCCGCTCGTCTGTCAGCCCGTCGCCATCGCTATCAGTCTCCGCCTGGAGGGCAAGGGACCTCGTGGCGTCCCCGGCGCTCGCGGTTGCCGTCTCGGCCGTGACTGGTGCGATGACCAGCGCAAGCAGCAATACGGCAACAAGAAGCCCAACCCATCTCTTTCCGAGCATCGTCCCAAACCCCTTCTATCGTGGTGGCCTGGCACAAGCACCAGGCGCCCAAGACCCCGGCTCGGCCCCAACCCGAGCCACATACGATGGCTTCCTGCCACCAGCACCACTCTAGGCCATGGCTGAGCCAGCAGCATCAGCAGAAATGCTTAATCGGGATACCTAGACGTCAGGCTTCCCGAGACAGACCATAGAGAATGCCCGCGCCGTGGCTGGCGGCGCAGGCGGAAAGAAGGGGAGACGCGCCAGGTGGGCTCATCACCCACCTGGCCGGACATCATCGATCTAGGAGCGGCTGCAGTGGCGAACAACCAGCAGGATACCGAGCACGCCACCGATCAGCACCGTAATCATCAGCATGAATCCCAATTCCGCCGGGCCGGCCAGAAGGCCCGACCCGGTCTCCGGCAGATTAGCAACCTGGACGGCCGGCACGTTGTACCAGCTGCAGCTCAGCTCCTCACCCGTCAGGACTTCAACGGTCATCCTATTCAACGCGTTGACCGTCAGTGGACGCGGTTCCGTGTCGCCGGGGGCGGCACAGAAAACCTCGATCCGGTCGATGACGTCGCCTGGAATGTCTTCGGCGATTACGTACGTACCGGCCGAAATGTCGTAGAAGGGCGCCAGGCCTTTGGCATTCGTCGTTTCGCTGGCGAAGAATTCGGAGTAAGCGAACCCGATGCTGAAGGTCACACCTTCCGTTAGCGCGCAGTCGTTCGCGTAGTTAGAGCTTTCGTATCCGGGTGGGCACGTTGCCTTGGTAACGAGCAGGTCGCTCCCAGGCCCAGGGTTCGTCGGGGTGCTGACCAGATCCGTTGGATCCGAACCGGCGGCGAGCTCGGTCCCATCGTCGATCGTGTCGCCATCCGTGTCGAGCAGCATCGGATCCGTCCCGAAGGTGTCAACCTCCTCGCCGTCGAGCAGTCCATCATCGTCAGAGTCGGGATCAGCCGGATCCATGCCCAGTTCCGTTTCCCGCGCATCGTCCAAGCCATCTCCGTCGGCATCAACCTGGGCCGCCAGCTCCTGAGCGTCAGATGTGCCGACAGGCGCATCCTGAGTCCCAACCGGCGCCACGGCCAGTAACATCAACTGCAGCGCGAACCACAGTATCGCGAGTCTCTTTGCACACATCTCGAACGTCTCCCGAAACCCTTGTGCCCGGTTATCTTGTCAGGACGGTGGTCGTCCGTCCTGGCTGTTTGCCGGGCCGTCTTCCCAGGTGGCCCCTGCCACGGTGGCTACTCTAGGGGCCGATGGGGGCTGGCGCATCAGGAGAAATGCTTATTTGGCATACCTATAGACGGCGTGACGGCCCAGACGCGCCATAGGGTAGCGCTCGTGTTTGCCTGGAAAGCGCTCTTGGGGTATCTCGATCACGGTCGAACGGCGACGCTATGCCAGCCCGTGCTCGAGCGCGAAGCGCGTCGCGGCCGAACGGGAGGAAACATCGAGCTTGCGGAAGATCGCGTAGAGGTGCGCGTGGACGGTTCGCGGACTCAGGAAAAGTTGATCCGCGATCTCCTGATTGGTCAGGCCCCGGGCAACGAGGCGCAGAACTTCGGTCTCGCGGGTGCTCAACCCGGCCACCGGGGCGTCGGCTGGAACGGGTACGGGGGTCGCTTCGGCAGCCGCCTCGGCCGCGTCCACCGCATCATCGAGCGACACGCCCGTGCCTTGGTCCCATGCTGCCTCAAACGCATCGTTAGCAATGGCTGATCGAATCGCGCGGACCAGCCGGTCGTGGGCTTCCCGCTCGGCAGGGGGTCTTGGAGCTCGAATCACCTCACGCAACGCGGTCGCTGCCGCGAGAAGCCGCACCGCGAGACGATGCTCGTGGGACCCGCGCCTAAGCACCAGCAGTGAGGCGATGCCTTCGATGCACTCAATGATACCTCGCCGGTCGCCCATTTCTCGCCGAAGGATCAACGCTTCTCGCTGCAATGGCATGGCTCTGCCCGCATCGCCAGCGGCACCATGGACCACGCCCAGGATATGGAGCGCGTAGGCGACCCCCAACCGGTCGCCAATCTGGCGAAAGAGCTCCAAGCTCTTCTCGAAAAGCGCCAGTGCCTCGGCATGATCGCCCTTTGAGCGGACAATATCGGCGATGTTCAGATAGGCATAGGCGATGGCACCGGTGTCGCCCATCCGCTGGCGCACGGCTAAGGCCTCCTCGAGCAGCGGCCCAGCTGCCGCCACGTCGCCCAGCGCGTGGAGCGTGTTTCCGAGGTTGGTCAGCGAGTTGCCGAGGCCCAGCAGATCCCCAAGCTCTCGTCGGAGCGTCAGCGCCTCGGTGTGGTACGCGCGGGCCGATGCATAGTCGCCCTCGAATCCAGCGACCAGTCCCAATCCGTTCAACGCGGCCGCGATACTTTTTCGGTCATCGAGACCTTTCCAGATGGCAAGGCTCTCCTCACAGAGACGCCGGGCGGTCTCGTATTCACCTAGGTCGATCGCGATGTTCCCTTGACGATGCAAGGCTTTGGCGCGGACGCCGGGCGGCACGTCCATCGCACCGTTCATGCTGAGCGCCTGATTCAACCACTCCCGGCCCTCCAAAAGGAAGCCGTGGGCGGCCCAAAAGCGCCAGAGGGCAGCGGCCAGGCCTTGCGCCAATTCGGCCTCGCCGGAGGCGATGGCCCATCTCAACGCCGCCCGAAAGTTCTCATGCTCACCCTCGAGACGCTGGTACCATCGCTGCTGGTTTGGCCCGACGAGTTGCCCTTCAGCTTCGTGAGCGAGATCCAGCATCAGCAGGGCGTGAGCCCGCCGCGCGCCCGCCTCCTCATCTCGGTCAGCGAGGCGCGCCAGCCCGAATTCACGGATGGTCTCCAACATCTTGAAGCGCGGTTCGCCATCGACGCCATCGTCGCGCCGGAGGATGTTCGCCTCAACCAGCGTCGTCACCGCGTCGAGTGCCTGAATTTCCGCCGCACGGTCGCCCTGGTGAGTCTCACGCTCGTTCACCCAGCCGCAGACGGCAGCGGCGCCTTCCAAGGTGCAGCCACCGGCAAAGACCGATAAACGTCGAAAAGGACGCTGGTGTTCCGGCGCCAGGAGGTCATAGCTCCAGGCGATCGCGTCCTGGAGCGTCCGTTGCCGAGCCGGCAAGTCGCGAGGACCGCCGGTCAACATAGGAAGGCGTCGCTCCAGACGAGCCAGTAAGGCATTCGGCGCCAAGATCGGCACCCTCGCCGCGGCAAGCTCGATAGCGAGCGGCAGGCCATCCAGCCGGGCGCAGATCGCGGCCACATCACCCGCGTTTTCGCGTGTCAAGGCGAATCGTGGGTTGGCGGCGGTCGCCCGGTCTATGAAGAGCATCACGGCCGGGTTTGCCCGTAGATGCTCGACATCCGTGGGACGTGACAGCGACGGCGCCGGTAACGGGAAGACGCGATACTCGTGCTCCGCGCGCACACGTAGGGCGATGCGGCTCGTCGCTAGCACGACGAGATTGGGCAGCGCCGCCAGGAGCGCCGCAATGTCCGGCGCGGCGGCCACGACTTGCTCCAAGTTATCGAGGACCACCAGCATTGGGCGCCCACGAAGCGCATCGATCAGCGTTGCCAATGCGGGACGCGAGACATCCTCTTGCACGTCGCAAGCCTGGGCGATCGCGATGGAAACCTGTTCGGCCCGCTGCACACCGGCGAGATCGACGAACCGGACGTCATCGCTAAACTCCGGGAGCAGGTCATGTGCCACGCGCAGGGCAAGGCACGTCTTGCCCACACCACCTGGTCCGGTAAGGGTCACCAGCCGGACGTCGTCACGTCGAAAGAGGGCAGCCACCTCTGCCGCTTCCCTCTCCCGCCCAATCAACGACGTCGGCGCGAGAGGCAGCGTGACCGGCGGTTGCCGCAGGGAGAACGGCACGACCATCCGAGCTCCCGAGGCCGGGTCGATAGACGCGTCCTCCGTATCGCTTTCAGCGCCGTACAGTGCCACGATGTTCATGCTTGGCATGTATCTATGACCCGTCCATATCGAGTAGTTCGCGCGTCGCAAGGTCGCCTTCGCATAAGCATGCTTACAGTTGAGCGATCCTCTCATTGACCAATACGCTTCTCAAGCGCAAAACGTGTCGCCGCGCTCCGCGTTCTCACTCTCAGCTTGCCATAGATCCGGTGCAGACGGGTCGCCACGGTCCGCGGACTGACGAAAAGCCGTCCGCTGATCTCACTACTATCGAGGCCGGAGCTTGAGGATGCCGGTAACCTCCACGCGTGTCCCCATAATATCGCGAAATCTCCGGTTGTGGTCGCATGAGATACCGTTTCAATCGTTGCCCTATGAGGGGTAGATGAATCCTTTGGTGGTCGCGAGGCGGCTCGATTGTGGTATTTTAATGTACGGACACTAGTCGACGCGCTCAACGGTTCGGTAAACGCGCGATCCCGGGGAGACATTCAATGCCGCGATGGAACGCGATCAAGCCCATGTTCATAACCCGACGCGATACGCTAAGAGGATTCGCCGGAGCCGCGATGCTCGCGGCCGGGTCGCCTTCACGTGTGGTGCGCGCGGATACCCGGACCGAATCGGCGGTTGATGAACCGTCTCCTGTCCGCGCGATCTATCTCAACCCGCGGATCACCGACTCCTGGGATGGTTTCATGGGCTTGGTCGATCTCATCGACCGCACCGAGCTCAATGCCATCGTCATCGACATCAAAGAGGACCAGGTCTTCTATCCGACCGACGTGGCTCTCTTCCGAGCGTGCGGCACCGTCGCGCCTCTGTACGACGTTTCCGCGGTGCTCGGCGTTCTCGCGGAGCATGAGATCTATGCGATCGCCCGGCTGGTCGTCTTCAAGGACCCACTGGTCGCCGAGGCTCGGCCCCATCTGGCTGTCCACGACACGGAGACAGGCGGTCTCTGGCGAGACATGAACGGGATCTCCTGGGTTAACCCATTGGATGAAGAACTCTGGGAAGCGAACGCCGCGCTCGCGGTGGAAGCCGCCGGTCTCGGGTTTGACGAGATTCAATACGACTATATCCGCTTCCCCACCGACGGCGATCTCAGCCGCATGGACTTCGGCCAGGAGTTAACCGAAGAAGCACGGACCAACGCGATCGCGTCATTCGCGGCGATGAGCGCCAAGCGTCTCTCGGGGACCGATACCCGGCTCGCGGCCGATATCTTCGGCTACACACTGCTGGTGCCCGGCGACTTGGGCATCGGCCAGAACGCGAGCCGGCTGGCGTCCTTCTTCGACGTTCTTTGCCCGATGGTCTATCCCTCGCACTTTCCCGAGGGAAGCTTGCTGGTACCCGGCCATCCGAACGACTACCCCTACGAGACCATTCGGATCAGCATGGAAGCCGGGGCGGCCAAGGTCGATGGCCAGAGCCGGCGACTACGGCCCTGGCTCCAGGACTTCTCGCTCCCCGGCATGACGCCCTATGGCGCGGCCGAAGTCCGCGCCCAAATCAACGCCGCCGAAGCGACGAACACCGGCGGCTGGCTCCTCTGGAACCCCGACAACAACTATGCCGAGGAAGCGCTCAACCCTGCGCCTCAGCCGCCATAGAGGACGAGACCAGGGATGTCCGCGTAATCCCGGGTGTTGCGGGCGACCAGCGAAAGCCCATGCTCAATCGCGGTGGCGGCGATGAAGAGATCAAGAGCGCGATGATCGACTGATCGGCCGGCGCGGCACGAGTCGGAGTTGAGCTGTCCGATCAGCGATATTTCGCTCCATCGAAACCATGAGAGCAGCCTCGAGGAACTGCTCAAGCCTACTGCCATCAGCCCGCGGGTCACGGCTGCCAAGCACGCCTTCCAGCAGCTCAACGAGAGAAGATGATAATTGCTATTCCTTCCAACACCAGCGAGTCCAGAAGTTGTCTCGCTTCCGGTACGCCAGTGAGGTAATTGATCACCCAATTGCTGTCAATCAGGTAACGTGCGATCAAAGTTCAACCGGGGGCCGGCGCGACCCGCGAGCCGCTTTGATCTGAGCCTTGAACTCTTCCGGGTCGAGATGGCCCTTCCAACTCCCAAAAGCGGCACGAAACGCGCTCAACTTCTCTGGAGTGAGCTCCACCTCCGGCAGCTCATCACGAACAACCAGATTACCTACCCGCGGGGGCACAAGCATCGCCACCTCCTCCCCATTGACAACGAGAAGGCGCGGCCTGCCGCTGGCTCGCACCTCTTCCGCGAGATCGCGGAGATTGTCTACATCGGCGATGTCGATGGTCTCCCACATCTGTACCATGGCGGCACCTCTTCGTAGCGTCCATACACCTTCCGGACAGCATTCTACTCGTTCGATTGGGTCAGAAACTCAGGCCGGGCCCTCGGGCGTGTTCCGTGCGTGGACGAGTGATTCCGGGGTCGGTTCGACGGCGGCGGGGACGGGTTCGGGCGGAGCCGACTTCCAGCGATGGCCGGGGGCGATCCGGGTGGCCAGGACCTCGGCGATGTGACGTGTAGAGCGGTCGGTGAAGTGCTCGATCTGCTGCCGGCAGGAGACGCCCGCCACGGCGACGACGGTCGAGTCCGGCGTGGCCGTGACCGCTGGGAAGAGGCGCTCTTCGCCGATCTTGCGCGAGACGTCATAGTGCTCGGTCTCGTAGCCAAACGAGCCGGCCATACCGCAGCAGCCAGCCCCACTCTCCTTCGGCGTGCAGCCCGCGGTCTTGAGCATGGCCATGCTCGGCTCGATGCCGATTAGCGCCTTCTGATGACAGTGGCCGTGGAAGAAGACCTCCGGCCCCGGTCCGTCGGACCAGGTAATGCCCAAGTCGTCTTCCGCGTCGAGCTTCGCCAGGAACTCATCGATCATGAAGGTTTGGCCGGCCACGGCTTCAACATCGGCGTCGTCGGGGAGCAGGTCCCGGTACTCATCCCGTAAGGTCAAGATGCAGCTCGGCTCACTGCCGACGATCGGCACACCCTCCTTCGCGTAGGACGCGAGCAAGGCGACGTTTCGCTTCGCCACTCGCCGGGCTTCGCCGATCAGCCCCTTGGAAAGCATCGGCCGTCCGCAACAGGCCCGCCGTTCTTCGACGACCACCTCGAATCCGGCCGCTTCCAGCAATTTGACCGTCGCGATGCCGACGCGCGGGTAGTTGTACATCGCGAACGTATCGTGGAAGTAGACAACCTTGCCACGCGTCTGCCGCGCTGCCGGTTGCGATGCACGATGCGCGCGCCAGTGCTGCAGGAACGTCCGGCGGGCAAACGCCGGCAGAGACCGCTCGGGATGGACGCCGATCATGTGCATCACTGGCCGCGACAACGGGGTGCGGAGACCGAGATTGGCCAGGGGCGCGATCCGCGACGAGATGCGCGAGATCGTGTGGATGTTGCCGAAGACGCGCGCCCGGAGCGGCGTGCCGTGGGCGTCGTGATAGTGCGCCAGGAACTCGGTCTTGATCTTCGCCATATCGACGCTGGATGGGCACTCCGTCTTACAGGCTTTGCAGGAGATACAGAGGTCCAGTACGTCGTAGGTCCCTTTGGAGGTGAAGTCCTTTGGGGTCAGGATCTTGCCGGCCAGGGCATTGCGAAGCGCGTTAGCACGAGCCCGGGTCGTATCGCGCTCATCCTTGGTTGCCATGTAGGAGGGGCACATCGTCCCCGCCTTGAGCTTGCGGCAGACCCCCGCACCGTTGCACATCTCGACCGCGGCCAGCAACCCGCCCTCGGGAGTAAAGTCGAGGTGTGTCTTCGGCACGACGGGGGCGTAGTCCGGACCATAGCGTAGGTGCTGATCCATCGGCGGGGCATCGACTACCTTGCCGGGATTCATCAAGCCACGCGGGTCGAAGATCGCTTTGAACTCGCGCATCGCCTGGTAGAGCTCGGGACCGAAGATTTGCTCGTTCAACTCGGACCGCTGGAGACCATCGCCGTGCTCGCCACTCATCACGCCACCGAAGCGGTGCGCCAACTCGGCGGCGGCGTGTCCCAACTCCCGCATTGCCGCGATGCCCGCGACACTCTTGAGGCTGAGCAGCGGGCGAACATGGAGACAGCCTGCCGAGGCGTGGGCGTAGTAAGCGGCCGTCGTACCGTGGGCGGCGACCATCTCTTCCACGGCCCGAACATAGTCGGCGAGATGCTCGACCGGCACCGAGACATCCTCGATCACGGGCACCGGCTTCGCATCGCCCTTCACGCTCATCAACAACCCGAGCCCCGCCTTACGGACTGACCAGACGTCGGCCTGCTGCTTGGGATCGAGCACGCGTTGCGGATCGGCGCTCATGCGTACCCCACGGTCCGCCAGGTGGCGCTCCAGGTCGTCGCACTGCCGCGCGATCTCGCGCTCGGTCATTCCATAGAACTCGACCGCCAGCACGGCGGCGGGATCGCCCTTGATGAACGCGATCTGGCTCGCGTAGCCCGGCTGGGAGCGCGTCAGATTGATGAGCATGCGGTCCATCAACTCGATCGCCGACGGCTGACATTCCAGAATCGCCGGGGTGGCGGCCATGGACGCGATCAGGTCGTCGAATTGGAGGAGGATCAGCCCGGTCCGCTCGGGAAGCGGGACCAGATCGAGCGTGGCGCGGAGCATCGTCGCCAGCGTCCCCTCGGAAGCGACGACGAGGCGGGCCGGGTTGAAAGCATCCTCCGGCTTGAGGAACTCGTTCAGGGAATAGCCGGTCGCGCGTCGCCAGTGGGGCGGGAAGTCCCGCGCAATGAGATCACGATGCCGCTCCCGGAAGGCCAGCAGCCTGGTCAGCAGGCGGCCCAGCGCGTCGTCCGCGCCCGCGCGCGCGGCCAACTGCTCAGGTGAGGCGGCGCCGAGATCGACGACATCGCCCTCGGCCAGCGCCAGACGGACGGACCGGACGTGGTCGGCGGTCATGCCGTAGAGGATGGAATGGGCACCGGCGCTATTGTTGCCGATCACGCCACCGATTGTCGCCCGGTTCCCGGACGAGGGGTCCGGTCCGAACATCAGGCCCGAGGACTTGAGCTGCCGGTTAAGCAGGTCGAGGTTGATACCGGGCTCGACGGTAACCGTGTGGGCCTCGGGATCGATGTCTAGCACCCGGTTCAGGTATTTCGAGAAGTCGATGACCAGCGCGGCTCCGACGGCTTGCCCCGCCAGGGAAGAGCCACCGCCACGGGGCAGCACCGCGACGCCGTGGCTACTCGCGAGATCGATGGTGGCCTGGACATCTTCGGCCGTCTTGGGCAGGACGACGCCCACCGGTTCGATTTGGTAGTTCGAGGCGTCGGTCGAGTAGAGCATGCGCGAGACCGCGTCGAAGCGGACCTCACCGCTGACCCGGGAACGGAGCTCGACCTCGAGGACGCGGGCGGTCTCGGCGGCGGCTCGCCAATCACGGTCGGAAGAGTCTCCCGCGTGGGGCGCCAAGCCATTGGAATTAAGCCGGGAATCGGTCGCCGTGGCGGCCATAGGAACACCATCCTTGGGGGGAACGAGGGAGGTCGCGGCCGGTTTGGCTCCGGCCAGTACCGACCGCCTGAGTGTAGCACCGAAGGTGTGGGTGGCGGGCCGGCATGGCATCGACCGGGAACGCGTGCCGGTTGTTCAACAGACGGCGCGGCATGAACGACGGTTGGGTTCGTGTAAATAATCACAATCATTCATCTCCATTGGCATATATCATGTATTCCGCTATCATGCCGTGCATTGATCTCCGAAGCCGCCACGCCGTGTCCTGCCCCTGGAGGTACCCATGGACCAATTCCCGCCCACCTCGACCGCTTCGACCTCCGCCCTTCCGGGTGCCGTCGTCCAAGCGATCATCGACCACCTGTGCCAAGACCCCTGCCACGCCTATGGCGCCGTGCTGGAATGGTGTGAGTCGCGGGGAGATTGTGTCTCGGCCGTCATCTGCCCGAGCTGCAATACCCAGTTCGTGGTCGATGATGATGAGCTGGCCGAGCTGCAGCGCTGGACGGACACCGAAGGACACACGCTCGTCTGCGGTATCCGCCTCGACTAATCCGGTTCCATCCGGCACCGCGCCGACCGGTACCTGTACGCGCTCGCACTCCCGGCCTGACCCGCCTGGCTATAATTGCCGGCAGTCACGGGAGCATATGAAGGGCGGGTGACGGCGTGGAGGTCTTGTTCTTTCTGACAGTGCTGATCCTGGTGGGCGGGCTCATCGGGGGCGGCGTCCTGCTGCGCGACTTTGGTCAGCGGGTGCTGGAACGCGACACCCGGACCACGATCGAAACCGTGCAGGCGCGGGCGGAGGCGGATGCCGACCGCCTCCGCGGTGAATTGCGGACGCTTGCCAGCGAATACCAGGCCCAGTTGGGCCGCCTTCGCGAGCGCAACACCGAGCTCGAAGCACTGGCAGCGCGTTATCAGGAACAAGCCGACACTGCGACCGCCGCGCGGCGTGAGGCCGCCGAGGCGCGGCAAGAGATCAATCGCTTGCGCGACGACCTCGACGCCCGACTCACCGCCGTAGAAGGACAGAGCACGGGCAGCGATGGCCCCCGGGCCGCGCGGCTGGCCGCGCTGGCCGACCTCTACGGACGCCTCGCTCGCGTCGAGGCCTCACTTTCCGCCCTCACGAACCCGATATTGCTCCCCGGTGAGCCCTACATCGTGCCGGACGACCTCGTTCCCGATGCCTTGAAGTGGGACAACTGGAAGGAGGTCGGCGAGAGCGCCTACGCGCTCGGCGAGCAGTTCAACCAGTCCCGCATCCAGATCCCACGAGAGACCGTCGAGGAAATGGAAACCTGCATCAAGACCCTGCGGACCACCTTGACCACCGCGATCTACCCAAACCTCGATGCCACCCTCTCGCCCGAGCAGGCCAAGACCCTCCACGCCGGCCTGGGCACCATCGCGAAAGCGCTATCCCACCTGCGCTTGTGCCTGGAGACGGACTACCGGGCGCTGGCGGGGATACGAGATGAGGCGACTGGGTAGATGGGGTAAACAGCGATGACGGCCGGGGCGAGGAAACCGGCCGGCCGTCATTCTTCCCGTATTGACAGGCATTTTTCGCGGTGGCCCCGCAGCGACTCGAACCCTGAA
>DASYWB010000429.1:0-8496 GCA_035936495.1 Thermomicrobiales bacterium | reverse complement strand
CGGTAGAGCACCGTGTTGCGGTGGACGTGCAGCAACGACGCCGCCTCCTTGGGACTGCAATTGGCCTGGAAGAACGCTTCCAGCGTCCGGATCAGCTCCGCGCCATGTGCCCGGTCATAGGCGATCAGCGGGGCAAGCGCTTCCTCCTCGAAGGTCCGCAGCTCGGGGAGATGTTCGGCGGCGTAGATCAGCCGGTAGACGCCGAGCTTCTCGAACGTCGTGACGTTGCCCGACCCGTGCAGGCGACGCCCGATCGTCAACGCTTGCCGCGCATCCTGGTGCGAGAGACGAATCCCGTCGAGTCCGGTGCGGATCCGACCCACGCCAAGCGAGACAACCTCGGTCGAGGCGTGTCGGGTGATCGCGGCGTTGAGCTCATCGCGAACGGTCGTCACGATCGCCGCGAGCTCGTCCTCCCCGGCCACGGGCCAGACGATCTCGGCGCTCGTGTTCCGGACGCGCCAGAGGATGCGGGCGTCGCGGCTGCTCGCTGCCCGGTGGAGACCATCCTCTAGCACCGACCAGCGGCCGTTCCGGGCACGCGCCGGTGTCCCGGGAGCCGGGTCGACCCGCGCGATCATGGCGCAGTACGGCCGATCCAGGTCATGCCCGAGGCGCGTGATCTGCTGCTGCAGCGACACCTCGCTGCGGAGGGCGCCGTCGAGGATCTCGTCCAGCACATTGAGCTCGATCTCGCGACGGGCACCCGCGGCCGCTTGCTCCCGGGCAAGGGCAACGGCACAGGCGGCCGCCCCGCGCGAGGCGAACACGCCATCCTCGACGTGCTCCTCGCCATCGGGCAGGAACAGCGAGACACTGCCGGTCAGCTCCGCCCGCCCGCTCACCGGTGCGACGATCCTGAGCCAGCCGCGCGTCGCCCGGTACGGCGACGACGGTGGCTCGGCCGGGCTGGTGGTCGCCACCGTTCGCAACCAGGACATCACAGCCCCCCGTGTGTCTCCGATCAGCGCCCGGCATTGTGCCTCGGTGAGTGCCGATGGGCCTGGCTGAAACGCGAGCAGGGCCCCATCGGCTCCCTCGATCGCGACAGCCCGGCTTGAGATCGTGGCGAGCCCGGTGGCAAGCGCGGAGATGGATTCGCCCGCGATCGCCAGTTCCATCAGTTGGCGACCCGCTTCCTGGCCACGGCGCTGGATCTCCCGGCGGCGCTCCGCGATGTAGCGGGATGTGGTGCGCTCCAGCGAGCCGAAGTCGACGTCGTCCGGCAGGACAAGCAGGGGCACATCCATTTCGTCGGCCGCCGCGATCGCCATGGACGATGCCGGCTCCGAGAGCGCGATCGCGGCCACACCGAACACCGCCAGTTGCCGGATCGCTTCATCCAGCGTCAGCCGCTCGTCGAGAAGCTCCAGGACCTGGGGAGGAAGCAGCACGAGCTCGCCTCCCGACAGGTGGCCGAAGGCGGGAGGGGCGGGACGCAACCGGCTTGCCCAGGCCACTTCCCTGCCAAGGCCGCCCCGGCCCGCAACGACCCTCGTCCCCTCGGGTAATGCCTGTCGCATGACATCGAGAACAGAGATCATCGACATTCCCTCATACACCCCGGGTTCATCCGTGAGGGGATCGCCCGGCGACGACAAACCCTGCCGCCGCGGGGTTCCGTCGAGCGGATGGGGGATAACTCCGCGGGCTCCGACCTGGCGGCGGTCCGGGCGCGGATGGTCGCGGGCTCAGAGGTCGCCATAACGGAGGTGCTCCCAGGGGCTGACGTGGCGACGGTAGTCGGCCCATTCCGCCCGCTTGACCGTGAGCAGCTGATCGAAGATGTAGTTGCCGAGCGATTCGCGGATCACATCGTCGGCGGCGCAGGCTTCGAGCGCCTCGCCAAGCGTGCTTGGCAAGCGCGGGATACCGAGCCGGTCGAGCTCGTCCTCGTCATAGGCCACCAGGTTCTCGTCCAGCGGTGCGCTTGGTTCTTCGCCATTGCGGATGCCATCGAGCGCGGCGCCGAGGGCTACCGAGATCGCGAGATACGGGTTGGCCATGGCGTCGGGACTGCGAAGCTCAAGATCGGCGGCGGCCCCGGTGGTAGATGCGGGAACCCGGATCAGGGAAGCTTGGCTCACCCGTGCCCAGGTGGCGTAGCGAGGGGCGCGGTGGCCATCAGCCAGGCGCTTGTAGGAGTTGACGGTCGTGCAGAGGATCGCGCTCATGCCCTGCGCGTGGGCCAGCTGGCCGCCGATCATGTGACGGGCCGTGGCAGAGAGGGCATCGCCGGATGTCGGGTCGCTGAGCAGGTCGTTGCCGTTGGGATAGGAAGAGAGACGCTGGAAAAGATGCATGCCCGACCCCGGCGCATCCGGAAAGGGCTTGGCCATGAAGGTCGCGCGCAGGCCACGACGATGCGCGACGGAGCGGATCACCTGGCGGGTGGTGATGATCTGGTCGGCGACGCGGATGCCCCCGGCGTGGAGCAGGTCAAGCTCCTGCTGTCCCGGGCCGGTCTCGTGGTGCGCCCCGCCAACGCCGATGTTCATCGTCTGGAGGGTCGCGATGATATCGTCGCGGGCACTGGAGAGAACATCCTCGCCGACATCGAAATACCCGGCGGCGTCCGAGGCAGGCAGGATCGGCGCTTCCGCCTGGTTGCCCCGGGCAAGAAGGTAGAACTCCATCTCGACGCCGACTCCATAGTCGAACCCGGCATCCGCCGCCCGCGTGAGCTGGCTCTGGAGCGCTGAGCGCGGGTCGCCGGCAAAGGACTGCCCATCCCGGCGCACAACCCAGCAGAAGATCTGCGCCCGGCGGGGCTCGCCCTCGCGTGGGGGCAACACCGCCAGGGTCTCGGGATCGGGGGCGAGATAGAGATCGAGCTCGACCTGGCGGATTCCGCCCGCCATCGCCGCGCCATCAAAGCGGTATCCATGGGCGAACGTCTTGGCGATGAGGTTCTGGGGGATCGTAAGCGCCTTCATGCCCCCCGCGATGTCGCTGAACTGGAGGTCGACGAGCACGACATCGTTCTCGACGATCCGGGCGAGCGCCTCGTCGATGGCCTCCTGGCTGGGCGGTGTGGGCAACGATGCAACATGGAAACCGGTCATGCCAGCTACGCTCCTTGGTCATGCGGATTCTTGTGGGGGCCGGTCCGGCGGCTCCGCGATCCCAGGCGGTGCCCGCGGCATTCCGCAGAAGGGACACTGTGATTGCCGACACGGTCGCGCGGTGGCGCACGCTGGCCGCACCGGTTCCATGGGGCGCCACCTGCTTGTGACATTGTGAACAATATGTGCAAAGAATCCAAATTCAAAAAGGTTAAGAAGATTCGCGGCATGTCAACAAACCCGAGATGCGCGATCGGATCATGCTTCGTGCACCGCCGTGCTGCCTTGTACGCTGGCATATGCGGCACCCGCTGGCCGGGGACGGCACGCATCTGGGGCAGTTTCCGCCCTGTGCGGGTGTCCATCACGCGGATTGTGCAGAGGGAAGACCTGTTTGGGCACAACGTCCAAGCCGGTGTCACTGGTTTCTTGGCGTTCCGCACCTTATCAACGCGCTACGCGCCTCCTACACTACGAATTCCCACAATGACGTGGAATGCGCCGATGCGTGGCGACCGGGATCCCGTTCTCGAGGATGACCCGTCTCGTCACCGCGTGTGCGACCGAGGAGCCACTCCGGACTCATGGTCTTGGCCGGCCCCGTCGCACCACTCACCGGGTCGTCCGTTCGACTGGTGATGCCGTCTACCCAGACAAGCACGTCCACAGGTGCCGCGATCCGGTTCAGCGGTACTCACCTATTGACGACACAAGACCTAAGGGGCAGGAGCAGGACCCGTGACAACACAGACGCCCTCGAGCTTTTTTCAACACGCTCCATCCGCACCGCTGTACGACCCGGCTTACGAACGGGATTCGTGCGGGGTCGGTCTGGTCGTCGACATCGCCGGACGCCCATCCCGGGAGATCGTGACCAAGGCGCTCGCCGGGCTGGTCAACCTCACCCATCGTGGCGGTGTCGGAGCGGATGCGCGAACGGGGGACGGGGCCGGGCTGCTGATCCAGATTCCGCACGGGCTGTTCGCGCCGGTCCTTGCGGAGGCGGGCGCCGCAGACCTCGGTACCGGTGACTACGGCGTCGCGATGATCTTCCTGCCGCTTGATGTCGACGCGCGGATAGCCGGCCAGGCAATCGTCAGGGATACACTCACCGCCCGCGACCTCGAGGTGATTGCCTGGCGGGACGTGCCGGTCCGGCCGGACGTTCTTGGCGAGACTGCCCTCGCGACCCGTCCCCATGCGGCGCAGGTCCTAATCCGGCACCGGGCCGACGAGGACCTCGACACCTTCGAGCGGCGGCTGATGCTGGGGCGGCGGGCGATCGAGCGCGCGGTCGCGGATGCCGGCCTGGGGGATGCCGACCTGTTCGTCGTGTCCTGCTCGGCGCGGACCCTGATCTACAAGGGGTTCTGCCTGCCGGAGGACCTGGCGGCCTTTTTCACCGATCTCCAGGACCCGGTGGTCGAGAGCGCGATCGCGCTGTTCCACCAGCGGTACAGCACCAACACCTTCCCGACCTGGGGGTTGGCCCAGCCGTTCCGCCAGCTCGCCCACAACGGGGAGATCAACACGATCCAGGGCAACCGCCTCTGGATGCAGGCGCGCACACCGTCGCTGCGTTTGGCGGACGGCACGCCGTCGTCCGAGCTGGCGCCGATCGTGAGCATGTCGGGAAGCGATTCGCTGAGCCTGGACAACGCGATCGAGCTGATCCGGCACAGCGGTCGATCGCTTGCCCACGCGCTGATGATGTGCGTGCCCGAGCCGTGGGAGCAGCTCACGGAGCTGGCCGACGAGCAGCGCGCGTTCTACGACTTCCACGCCGGGTTGATGGAGCAGTGGGATGGCCCGGCGGCGCTTGGGTTCAGCGACGGGGTGGTAGCCGGAGCGACGCTCGATCGCAACGGGCTGCGACCGGTGCGGTACGCGATCACGGCTGATGGCCTGTTCGTGGCCGGCTCCGAAGCGGGAACGGTCGAACTCGATGCCGGATCGATCATCGAGAAGGGGCGACTCGGCCCGGGCCAAATGATCGTGGTCGACACCGCGCGCGGCGTCGTGCTCCACAACGACGAGCTCAAGGCCGAGGTCTTCGGCCGCGCACCGTACGGGGAATGGCTGGAGGCACATCGGGTCCGCCTCTCCGTGCAGCCGGAGCCGGACGAGCCATCGACGGTACCGGGTGACGCCGATGCCAAGATGCGAGCGGCGCTGACGAAACCCGATCCTGCTGTCGTTGCCCGGCAGCGGGCGTTCGGCTACACGGCGGAGGATCTGCGCCTGATCGTCACGCCCATGGCCGGGGAGCGCAAGGAGCCGACCTGGTCGATGGGCGATGACGCGCCGCTGGCCGTTCTGTCGGATGTGCCCCGGCCATTGACGGCGTACTTCCGCCAGCGGTTCGCCCAGGTCACCAACCCCGCGATCGATTCGCTGCGCGAACGGCGGGTGATGGCGCTCGATGCCTTTGTCGGGCCGCGCGTCAACGTCCTCGTCGAATCGCCGGAAGCCGCCGGCGTGATCCATCTCAAGAGCCCGATCCTTGCCGCGAACGAGATGGCGGCGATCCGCGCGGTCGAGGGGATGACGGTGGCCGAAATCGGCACCCTGTTCCCGGTCGCGGAAGGCGACGGCGCGATGGCAACGGCGCTGGACCGGATCGTGGCGGAGGCGGAGGCTTCTGTTCGCGCCGGCGCTGGCGTCCTGATCCTGAGCGATCGCGCGCTGGATCAGGAGTACGCGGCGGTCCCCATGTCCCTGGTTGTTGGCGCGGTGCACCACCACCTGATTAGGGCCGGGCTACGCGATCGTGCTGACCTGATATGCGAGACCGGTGAGGTGTGGGACGTCCACCAGCTGGGGGTGCTGGTCGGCTACGGCGCGTCGGCGGTGCACCCGTATCTCGCGCTCGATGCCGCGGCGGCCCTCGCCGGGACCCGTGGGTACGAGACGATCCGGCCGCTGGAGCTGCGCCGGAATTACATCTACTCGATGGAGTATGGCTTTCTCAAAGTCACGTCGAAGATGGGCATCTCGACCGCGAGCGGCTATCGCGGCGCCCAAATCTTCGAGGCGGTCGGCCTCGGCCAGGAGCTGGTCGATCGCTGCTTCACCGGCACGCCGTCACGGCTCGGCGGAATTGGTCTCGCGGAGATCGAGCAGGATATCCGCACCCGGCATGGAGCGGCGTTCGCCGAGATGTCACCGCGTCTCCCTGACCAGGGGTTGATCAAGTTCAAGCGGGACGGCGAGGCGCACGCCTTCTCGCCGACGATCGTCAAGGCGATCCAGCAGGCGAGCCAGAACGATGACAAGGCCGCCTACGAGTCGTACCGGGACATCGTCCGGCACCAGCCGAAGACGACGATTCGCGACCTGCTCGAGCTCAAGCCGCTTGGTCCGGCCATCCCGATTGATGAGGTCGAGCCGGCGGAAGCGATCACGCGCCGGTTCGTCGTCACCGCGATGTCGCTTGGTTCCCTGAGTCCGGAGGCACACCAGACGCTGGCGATCGCGATGAACCGGCTTGGCGCGCGTTCCAATTCAGGCGAAGGTGGCGAGGATCCCCACTGGTACGACGTCGAGGGCGACGACATCCCACACAACAAGGTCAAGCAGGTTGCATCCGGCCGGTTCGGGGTGACGGCGCGGTATCTCTCCAAGGCGGAAGAGCTCGAGATCAAGGTTGCCCAGGGCGCGAAACCGGGCGAGGGTGGGCAGCTCCCGGGCTTCAAGGTGACGGAGTTCGTGGCGCGGATGCGTCACGCCGTTCCCGGCCTGCCCCTGATCTCACCGCCGCCGCATCACGACATCTACAGCATCGAGGATCTCGCCCAGCTTATCTACGACCTGCGGCAGGTGAACCCGCGCGCGAAGATCGGCGTCAAGCTCGTCGCCGAGGCGGGTGTCGGCACGGTCGCGGCCGGTGTCGCCAAGGCGCGTGCCGACTACATCCTCGTCGCCGGCCACTCCGGCGGCACCGGCGCCGCTCCGCTTGCCTCGATCAAGCACGCGGGCGTGCCATGGGAGCTCGGCATCGCGGAGACCCAGCAGACGCTCGTCATGAACAGGCTGCGCTCGCGGGTCCGGCTCCGCACCGATGGTGGGATCAAGACACCGGAGGATGTGCTGGTGGCCGCCATGCTTGGCGCGGACGAGTTCGGCTTCGGCACGTCGGTGCTGGTGGCGATCGGCTGCGACATGGCGCGGCAGTGCCACCTCAACACCTGTCCGACCGGGATCGCGACCCAGCGGGAGGATTTGCGCGCAAAGTACACCGGTACGCCGGAGATGGTGATCGGGTACTTCAACCAGTTGACGCAAGCGATTCGCGAGTTGATGGCATCGCTCGGGGCGCGCACGATCGAGGATCTGATCGGCCGCACGGACCTGCTCGCCCCGAAGGCGGTCGAGGGACGAGCCGCCTTGCTCGATCTCAGCGCACTGCTCCCCCATCCGGCCGAGGCATCGGCGCGGCGGAAGTCGCTGGAGATTGACCATGCCGCCGAGGAAACGCTCGATGTTGGAATCCTGCGGGAGATCGAGCCGCTGCTCGCGGCCGGCACGCCGATCGACATCGAACGGCGGATCCACACCGAGCACCGGACAGTCGGCGCCCGGGTTGCCGGGCACATGACGGTGGTGCGGGAGAGCACGCCGACCCCGCTTGACCGCGTGACGCTCCGGTTCACCGGGAGTGCCGGCCAGAGCTTCGGTGCGTTCGCGGTGCCGGGCCTGACGCTGCGGCTCGAAGGGGAGGCGAACGACTACGTCGGCAAGGGCATGAGCGGTGGCGAGATCGCCATCTTCCCGAACCGGCGAGCGCCGTTCACGACGCCACAGACGATCGCCGGGAACACGATTCTCTATGGCGCGACCGGCGGCACGCTCTTCCTCTCCGGAACGGCGGGCGAGCGCTTCGGCGTCCGCAACAGCGGCGCAACGGCGGTGGTCGAGGGCGTCGGCGACCACGGCTGCGAGTACATGACGGGCGGTCAGGTCGTCGTCCTTGGTCCGACCGGCCGAAACTTCGGGGCGGGCATGACCAACGGAACCGCGTTCGTCTACGACCCGCGCGATGAGTTCGTTGGCCACATCAACGGGGAATCGGTCGAGATCCGGCGTCCGGACAGCATCGAGATAGTCGAGCTGCGGGCCCTAATCCAGCGACATGTCGACGCGACCGGCAGCGCCCATGCGCGGGGCCTCCTGGACCGGTGGAACGAGACGGCGGATGCCTTCTGGCGCGTCGTGCCAACCGCGGTCCTGGAGCTTCAGCGGCTGGCCGAGGAAGAATCCGCCACCGGCGCCGCCGACTGAGCGAATCGTCAGTCATGGCCAACGCAAAGCCCCCGCCGGTGACCTTTCCGGCGGGGGCTTTGCGCATATGGCATTGGCATTCTCTTGGAAAGTATTGCAATCTGGATGCAGAGTAAGTAACTCAATAATGAGTGACGCTGCCGCATTGGTG
>DASYWB010000428.1:0-3670 GCA_035936495.1 Thermomicrobiales bacterium | reverse complement strand
CACTAGCGCCGGTAGGCGGTGTCGACAACTCCAAAGGTTGTGAACTCGTGGGACCAGACAAGCCGCGTAGTATCGGGAGAGGAGAGGAGTAAGTATGGTTCATGATCGTACGGTGATCGTCACTGGAGCGGGGTCGGCCCGCGGCATCGGCCGCGAGGCCTGCCTGCGGCTCGCGGCGGCGGGATGGAGCGTCGCCGCACTGGACCTCGAAGAAGGCGCGGCGCAGGAGACGGCGGAACTAGCGGCTCGCGAGGGTGGCGGGCCGGCCGTAGGGATCGGCTGCGATGTGACCAAGGGCGCCCAGGTCGATGCGGCGGTGTCGGCGGTGGAGAGCGACCTGCCGCCGGTCGCGGCGCTCGTCAACAACGCCGGCATCACCGCGCCGACCCGCTTCCTTGACATCGAGGAGGACGAGTGGGACCGCGTCTTCGACGTCAACGTCCGCGGGACTTATCTCGTCACCCGTCGCGTCCTGCCGGGGCTCGTCGATCGTGGCTACGGCCGCATCGTCAACCTCTCGTCCGTGAGTGCGGTTCGCGGCGGCGGCGTTTTTGGTGGCACGCACTACTCCGCCGCCAAGGCGGCCGTTCTAGGGTTGACGCGGGCACTCGCTCGCGAAGCCGGCCCAAGCGGCGTCACCTGCAACGCGCTGGCACCTGGCCTGATCGGCACCGACATCACTGCCGGCAAGCTTTCGCCGGAGCGCCGGGAGCAGATCTTGGCCGATGTTCCGGTCCGGCGTGAGGGGACCGTCGGCGAGGTCGCTTCGATGATCGTGTACTTGTGCTCCGAGGACGCCGGGTTCGTGACGGGCGCGACGCTGGACATCAACGGCGGCTCACACATCTACTAGAAAGGAGGAAGAAAGAGAAATGTTCACATCCTTCGTCCAGTAAAACGCACCGGCTTCCGAGGTCGGCTCGCGGTCGTCGCTGTTTGCGGCGTTGCCGTCCTCTCGGATCGCCCCCATGCCCATCGCGAACGGGGAGGGGAGCTGACATGGTCGAAACCACTGCGCTGCTGATCCACACCGCGATCACGGTCGCGATCGTCGTTGGGCTCATCGTTTTCGCGAAGCTCAACCCGGTCATCTCGCTGGTGATTGGCGCCCTCTACCTCGGCCTCGCCGCGGGGCTCGGGGTCGAGGCGACGACGACCGCCGTCGCCGAGGGTTTCGGCAACCTGATGGCCGAGGTGGGGCTCATCATCGGCTTCGGCGTGATGCTGGGGGCGCTGTTGTCGGCCATGGGGACGCTGCACCGCATCGTGGAGGGGATGCTCAGGCTCTTCGGAGCCAACCGGTCGCCCCACGTCCTGGGCCTGTCCTCAGGAATCATCTTCCCCGCGATTTACTTCGACGGCGCGCTGGTCATCATGGCGCCCATGGCCCGCTCGATCGCGCTGCGGACCGGGCTGAGCATCGCCCCCCTCGCCGGCGCCCTGGCCATCGGCCTCGAGGTCGGACTGCTCATGGTTCCGCCCGGCGCGGCCGCGTTCGCCATCGCGGCCTCCCTCGGCATCCCGCTCGGCACGATGCTCTTGTGGGGAGTCCCCTTCGGCATCGTGGTCATCGTCGTCAGCATCATCTTGCACACCCTGCTCATGCGCTTCACATGGAATCACGAGAAGGACGACGACCCGCTGACCGACCCCGAGCACACCGGTGAGATCGCCGGTTTCGGCGGCCCACCAGGCGCCGCATCCTCCGGTGAGCAGGCAGCCATCGCGCACGACCCGCGCGCCACGCAGCTCGACAGCGGCGGCGCAGCGACGGCCGTCGCGCGTGACCCGCAGCTCGACACCGGCGACGCCGTCGCCGACGACGACCGGCCACGATGGCAGATGCCACTGTTTGTCGCCCTCCTGCCGCTGCTTGTTCCGGTGCTCCTCATCGTTGCCCAGACCACCGCGAGTGTGGCCGTGCTCGAGTTACTGGGCAATCCCGTGGTCGCCCTCCTCATCGGGCTGCTCATCGGCTTCGTCCTGGCCGTGCCGTCGCTGGGCCGGGAGGGCGTGGAAGAGGTGATCGTGAGGAGCGCCGGGACTAGCGGCGTCATCCTCCTCTTCACCGGCGTCGCGGGGTCCCTCGGGCAGGTCATCGCGGAGGCCGGCGTCGGGGACCTGGTGGCCGGCCTCTTCAGCGCCGGCGCGGCCTTCCCGCTCGTGCTGGCCTGGCTGGTAGCGGCGCTGCTGCGCCTCGCCCAGGGTTCCGGGTCCGTGGCCGCGATCACCGCCGCGGCCTTGCTCGCGCCGGTTGTCGATGATCTGGGCATCTCAGCCGTGCTGATCTGGCTCGCCGCCGCCGCAGGGGCCGCCTTGGGCGGGCACGTCACCGACAACACATTCTGGATGTTCAAGACGCTTCTGGGGCTTTCCGTGCGCGGCACGTTTCACGTGTATACGGTTGCCCAAGCGGTGTTGGCGTTCGTCGGCCTAGGTGCGGTACTCGTGCTAGGCATCTTTGCATGACCGGTAACCAAGAAAGGAAGGTATATACTATGAGTTCGCTCACCAACCCGGCCGGTTCGGGTACCGCCGGGGGGAACCACGCCGAGAGGATCACCCGACTCAAGGAGTCGGCCTACCGGATCCGCCGGCACGCCCTCGACATGGGCGAGGTGCAGGGCCAGGGCTACATCGGCCAGGCCCTCGGCGTCGCCGACATCCTCGCCGTTCTTTACAAGGACCAGCTCAGGTTCCGTCCGGACGATCCGCACTGGCCGGATCGCGACCGCCTGCTGCTCTCGATCGGGCACTACGCGATCGCCCTGTACGCGGGCCTGGCGGAGGCCGGCATCCTCGAGGTCTCCGAGCTCGAAACCTACGGCTCGGACGGCTCCCGGCTACCGATGTCCGGGATGGCGTCCTACACGCCCGGCATGGAGATCTCCGGCGGCTCGCTGGGGCACGGGCTCGGTGTCGCGACGGGCATGGCGCTCGGGCTTCGCTACCAGGAGAACCAGGCGCGGGTGTACAACCTGCTCTCCGACGGTGAGCTCGACGAGGGCTCGACGTGGGAGGCCGCGATGGCTTGCGCCCACCACGGCCTGGATAATGTGACGGCGGTCGTGGATGTCAACGCCCTGCAAGCGGACGGTCCCACGGCGGGCGTGCTGCGAGTAGAGCCCATAAAGGACAAGTGGCAGGCCTTCGGCTGGCACGCCGTGCGCGTCGACGGCAACGACATCGAGGCGCTCGTCACCGCTTTCGATGGGCTCCATGAGCACCGCGGCTCGCCGTCGGTGCTAATCTGTGACACGCTAGTCGGCCGCGGGTCGCCGCTGCTGGAGAACAAGGAGAAGGCGCACTTCATGCGCGTCGAAGAGCACGAGTGGCAGGTCGCCCGCGACCAGCTCAAGGAAGGACGCAATCAATGAGCCAGAAGACCCCCCGCAAGAAGAAGCTCACCATCTCGGCGATGATCGCCTCCTTCGTCGGCGAGGGCCAGAAGACCACGAGCGCGCCGTTCGGCCACGCGCTGTCGCGCCTCGCGGACGAACGCCCCGAGGTCGTCGGCCTGTCCGCCGACCTCGCCAAGTACACGGACATGCACATCTTCCGCGATACCCACCCCGACCGCTTCTTCCAGATGGGCATGGCCGAGCAGGTCATGCTGGGCGCGGCCGCCGGCATGGCCGAGGTGGGCCTGGTGCCCTTCGCGTCCACCTAC